>JAEUTR010000375.1 GCA_016787365.1 Bacteroidia bacterium | reverse complement strand
TATAAAGAAAAATACGGAAGCAGCCGTTATGGTTTACATAAAATGTACCAGCTAATGGACAAAATGATAAACCGTGGACAGGATGGTGCCGGCGTGGCTACTGTAAAACTTGATGTAGAAGCAGGAACACCATATATTGATCGTTTACGTTCCATTGAACCAAAAGCTACTCAAGATATATTTTCACAGATTAATGATTTATACATCAATGCCAAACAAAAAAATCCGGACGCATACAATGATATAGAATGGCAGAAGAAAAATATCCCATTTATGGGTGAATTAATTTTAGGTCATCTACGTTATGGAACATATGGCGGGAATAACATACAAAGTTGTCACCCGTTTAGAAGACAAAATAACTGGATGGCTCGTAATTTATTAGTAGCAGGAAACTTTAATTTAACTAATGTTGATGAGCTATTAGAACATTTGGTTGAGCTAGGCCAACACCCGACTGTAAAAGCAGATACTGTAACGGTAATGGAAAAAATTGGTCATTTTTTAGATAAAGAAAACGATCGTTTGTTTAAAATATTTAAGGAAAAAGGACTTAATAATTTTGAAATTTCGAAAGAGATTCAAAAAAACATTGATGTGGCTTCTATTTTAGTTGAAAGTAGTAAGCGTTGGGACGGCGGATATGTTATGGCAGGAATGATGGGGCATGGTGATGCATTTGTATTACGAGATCCAAATGGAATACGCCCTGCTTACATGTATAAAGATGATGAAATATTAGTAGTAGCAAGTGAAAGGCCTGTTATCCAAACAGTTTTTAATGTTGATATTAAAGATGTAAAAGAATTACAACCGGGATGTGCTGCTATTATTAAAAAAGACGGGACATTTACAGAACAACAAATTATTGAACCTTTGGAAAGAAAAGCATGTTCTTTTGAACGTATTTATTTCAGCAGAGGCAATGATGCCGATATTTATAGAGAACGTCAGCTCCTAGGTAGATATTTAGTGCCTCAAGTTTTAAAATCAATTGATTATGATTTAGAAAATACAGTTTTTAGTTACATTCCAAATACAGCGGAAGTAGCATTCGGAGGACTAGTAGAAGGAATTGACGAACATGTTAATAAAATAAAGGCTACTGAAATTTTGAAATTAGGAGCTAATGTTTCAGAGCCGACTTTAAGTAAAATTTTATCTATTCATCCCCGAATTCATAAAGTTGTTTTAAAAGACGCTAAACAAAGAACTTTTATTACGGATGATGAAAGCAGAGATAATTTAGTAAACTTAGTATATGATATTACCTATGATACTGTAAAAAAAGATATAGATACACTAGTGGTACTAGATGACAGTATTGTAAGAGGAACAACATTAAAACAAAGTATTTTAAGAATTTTAGACCGACTACATCCAAAAAAAATTATTATTATTTCATCTGCTCCGCAAATCCGTTACCCTGATTGTTATGGAATAGATATGGCGATTTTAAGTAAATTTATTGCTTTTGATGCCGCCATTTCTTTAATTAAGGAAACCGGCAAGGAATCCATTTTAAATAGTTTGTACGAAAAAGCAAAAGCTGAACTATTAAAACCCAAGGAAGAGCAAATAAACGTTGTACAAGAAATATACAGAACTTTTACAAACGAAGAAATTTCACAAAAAATTGGTGATTTGTTACGTCCAAAAGACCTAAAAGCTGATTTACAAATCATTTATCAAACTATAGAAGGACTACACCAATCTTGTCCAAACAATTTAGGAGATTGGTATTTTACAGGCAATTATCCTACTCCGGGAGGTAATAAAGTTGCAAATAAAGCCTTTGTAAACTTTATGGAAGGTAAAAACGAAAGGGCTTATTAACTCTATTAAAAAATTTAACATTTTGAAATTCAAAATGTTAAATTTTTCCTTCTTCTCTCTTTTTGGTATATTTATTGGGTACTATTATTTTGATTTCCTGTAATTTTTATTAACTTTGATTAAAACTCAGTGCTATGAAGAAGATATTTATTTTTTTGTTTTTTGCCTTTATTGGTTTAAGTAATATAGATGCTGCTACTTTTACTAGTGTTTCATCCGGAACTTGGAATACTCCTGCGACTTGGAGTAGAGTGGGTGTTGATGCAGATGGTATACCTGATAAGGATGATGATATTATTATTAGTAGTGGTCACACAATTATATTAACTGCTCTTCAAAACGATTTTAAGTCTTTAGTTATCTCTGCTACTAGCACATTAAATATAAACGGAAAAGCCCTTAACGCTTATGGTAATTTCACCAATAATGGTACTCTTTCTGGCAATTTTTATTACTTCCGCATTTTTACACCATGTATACTAACTAGTACTTCACCAATTACAAATTCAGGAGTTTGGTATGTCTTCAATAATTTAACCATCCCTGCAGGGACGGTAATAAATAAAGCCAATCAAATACAAATTACTGGAACTGCAGTTGTTACAAACTCGGGATCTGTAACAATTACATCATCGTCCCTACATTTTGCAAATACTGCTTCATGGATTAATGCAGCAAATTCATTCTTACAGATAGGTACAGCATTTACAGGTACTGTTAACCTTAATGCAAGTGCGATAGGAAATACGGTTGTGTGTGCAACCAATTGCAATAATGTTCCTAGTACTACATTTTATAACTTAATCTTATCAGCAACAAATACTTCTACTAAAACTGCATCTGGTAATATAACAGTATTAAATGATTTTGCAATGAATGGTGCTAATAGTACTTTTAACCTAAATAATTTTAATTTAACTGTTGGTGGAAATTGGTCAAATTTAGCAAACAGAACAATTTTAAATCAAGGAACAGTTGCATTCAACGGTTCGGGCACACAAACCATTTCGAGGTCGAGTACGGAGGTATTTAATAATTTAACGTTGAACGGAAGCGGAACAGTATTGTTAGCAAGAAGCATTACAGTTAATGGCACTTCAAATTTTAACAGTGGTACTTTAGACCCTTCCGCTAGTAACTTTACGGTTAATTTAGTTGGAAATGTAGCCTTTAACGGTAGTTCTGTAGCGCAAAGAGGCGTGCTGAATTTCAATGGTTCTTCAGCGCAAACAATTTCCGGTTCGGCTACCGCAAATTTATTCAATGTAAGATCTGCCAATACAGCGGGTGTATCAGTCACGTCCACCGTAGTTATTTCAAACTCTTTATCTGTTATTAGTGGGCCATTTGGTACTAGCGGATCTGGAATAATTACAATCCCAGCAACTGGTCCAACAACCTATGGCCGAATTGCATCTGTAGGAGGCTCTTTAACAGGTACTGGCTGGAGAGTTGAAAGCTATATAAACGGGCCTGCTCCAAAAGGATGGCAATGGCTATCAAGCCCCATTAACGGGAATATTTTAGCAGATTGGGATAATGACCCTCGCTTCTATATGAGTGGTGTTGGTGGAAATGATGGAATGGCTGGAACTTTTAAGTCAGTAAGGACGTATAATGAAAGCACTGGTTTATACACTAATATTACAACAACTAATACACCATTAACTCCCGGAAAAGGGTTTCATATATGGATGGCTGATAATAATACAACAGGATTAACCGCTCCGTTGATATATAATAGTATTGGAACCCCAAATTTTGGTACAATAAATTTTCCAGTTACAGAAGGTGGGGTTGGCGGTGGCTATAATTTAGTTGGTAATCCATATGCGTGTCCTATTACATATAGTACAGTAGTAGCTACTTCTGGTAATTTATATTCATCCTTTGTTATTCTTCTAGAAGATAATTCTTATTCATATGATGCTAATGGAGGAATCATCGCTCCAAATCAAGGCTTTATGTGTGTAGCAGACGCCTCCGGAAATATTGTTTTTACAGAAGCTGCAAAAAATATTGTTTCAAATCCAAACATCTTAAAAACTGCTGCAAAAAACGATGTCATAACATTTAGTGTTTATAATAATATTAATGGTATTAGTGGGCGAACAAATATTGAATTTTCGAACAATGTGACTGATAACTTTGAGAAGGGTAAAGATTTGTATTTTCTAGCTTCTCCATCTGATGAAGCAGATAATATTTATACAAAAAGTACAGATAATATCCCTTTATTAAAAAACATGTTAATGAATAATGGGGAAGATAAACATGTTCCATTAACTGTTAAATCAGGAGTATATGGTTCTCATTTTATTTCAACAAAAGGATTGGCAAATTTGAGTTTATATAATTCCGTTTGGTTAGAAGACCTTACAACCGGGAATAAAGTTGATTTATTGAAAAATCAAGAATATGAATTCAATGCTGATGAAATAGGTAAAAACTATGAATTTGTTATTCACTTCTCAACTAAGAAACAAAATGTAACGAACAACGGTTCTGCTATTCCAAATTCATTGAATGAAAATACGAGCGTGTATAATACACCATCTAATGTTATAGTGAAATTTGATATGCAAGAAGCTACCTGTGTAACTATTTCAGTTTATAATTTAGCAGGACAAAAGGTAACTGAATTATCACATCTAAATGTCACAAATGATCGCATTGCATTACCACTTCAAAAAGAAAACGGATTATATCTTCTTATAATACAATCTGAAGACCAACAAATAACAAGGAAAATAATTTATTAATATTTCAAATACATTAAAAAGGCTTTACGTGAAGCCTGTTTAATGTATTATTACGAGTATAAATACATTCTGAAAGGATATTCTCCTATAGTTTACACCCGAAAATAATCCAAAGAGTATATTAAAGAGTAATCTCCTTATAGTTATTGTATGATACGGAATTATAATAATATATAATAACAAAAAACGGAAATCCATTAAGGAAATAATGTCCCTGACGAAACAAATTCAATAAAATCATGATTAAAATACTATTACTTACTAACCAATGATACGTTAAATGATTTATATCTCGTTTAACGTAGCATTTGACCATGATTATCAAAAATATTAAAACTCCAAACAATCCAGTTTCTGATACTAATCTTAAAAACATAGAATTTGCATCAGCTGAATTCAAATTAAACCCCCAAACGGATATATCTTTTGCAATTGAATACCTTTCAAAAGCAGTAGGATGTGAGCCAATACCAGTTCCAAATAAAAAATTTGATTTAAAATTTTCAAAAGCTACAACATAATTATTATATAAAATAAATGAGGAACCATGTGTTTTTCCCAATTCAAATTTTTCACCACCAAAGAACAATCCAAAAGTACTATCCAATCGATCTTTGAATTCGCTAACATTATTATATAAAAAATTAAATAGCAAAATTACAATAGGAATCAATACAAAAATATAACGTATAAGACCGAAACTAATTGCTAAAAAAATAAAAGATAAGAAAATACCAACTTGACCCAAACCAGAGAATGATAACAAATATGTTATCACTACTATTATACTCTGAAATCTGGTTAGTCCAAAAGTCTCTTTGCGCATTAAATTATACAACGCAATAAAAAAAGCAGATGATAATACTGCGCCCAAATGAGTTGGTTCTGCAAAAACAGAATTAACTCTTATACCAAAATTTCCACCTGTGATGATACCCCACTTATTAAATACATTAAAAAAACGATAACCACTAACATAGCCTATTTGAAAAAAAATAAACTGAAATATACCAAGTATAGAAGTGATATAAGCTCCTTTTAAATACCATTTAAAAAGCTGTTCAACGTCATAATCTAATTCTAAAACCACATAATAGTAAAAAAAATAGGATAAAAATAGACCAATAAAAACTTTAAAGAACTGTGCAGAAGAATTGTTATCTAAAAGAACATGTACCAAACCGGTAACAAAAAGTATAAGAAATATAAAAAACATATTCCTATTAAATCCAAAACGAATAACAAAGCCTGGCAATAATGCAACGTAAATAATATAACCAACATAGAATTCAAAAGGCTCTTT
>JAEUTR010000362.1 GCA_016787365.1 Bacteroidia bacterium | reverse complement strand
CACGTTTCCCTGTTCCGTAAAAATCTGTATAGATCATACTATTAAAATAATGCTTGGCTGGTTTTAATAATTTAAGGCTATCGTCCTTTAACGCCAAAAGCTTTGTACCAGAGCATACAAAGCTAATTAAGAGATATAAACCAGCTATAAGTCTCATTATTCTGAAGAATTGCCTTTAATATTTTTAATTAATTCTTTTTTAAATTCTTCTTCGGCTCTTCGTAATAATGCTACCTTTTTAATGGGTAAAATTTTCTTAAATTTTTCAAAATATTCTTTAAACAACTCATATTCCTTCTGTTTTAAGGCAATTTCAGCATTTATATAAGATTCTGATTCTTTATCAGAGATGTTATTAAAATCTATTTTCTTCACGTACTGTTGCCGGAATGTTTTTCTGGCAATTTCTAATTTATCACTGTACTCATTATATAAAGGCCAAAATAATTGTTCTTCCTGAGGAGTAAAATTTACTTTTTGATTAATAAATGACACACGTAAAGCATCAATTTTGTCGCGTTTACTTACAGGTTGTGCTATTAAAGGAGTAACAGCAACCATAAGCCAGCAAACAAATATGTACTTTTTAATTTTTTTCATTATAATTCATTCAATAAATCATCTTCGCTCATACTATCCATATTTTGTTTTGTATCAGGTTTATGATTTTCTTTTTTTGAATTCAATTGTTCATTTAATGAATTAACATCTACTAAATCTAATAATTGCTCTTCGTCAAAATTTGTAATAACCTCACTATTATTTAAAATTTCATTTCTTTCCAAACAGGCTAGAGTCTTACAATCACTCGATTGTATAACATTTTGGGGAGTTTGATAAAAATAAAAAGACAAACCTGTAATTAACAAAACTCCAAAAGAAAATGCTACGGTTTTACCAAACAAAATAGTTAATAAGGTATCTAAAATTGAGGCTTCAGCTTTATTGGATTTATGAATTCGTTCTTTGATACGTTCCGATACCATATCGAAATAATTTTCCGAAACAGAAAATGAATTAACTTTATCTAAAGTATATAATCTTTCATAAGATTTCAATTCTTCTACTATCTCTATTTTATGATTAATAGATGACTGCAATTGTTTCTTATAATCTTCGTTTAAATCAGTAAATACAGGCTTTTTAAAGGCACTTAATGTATTATAGAATTCTAATTCCGTTTTACATTCCAAGCTGTTTTCAGTTGATATAAAATAATCGTGAGGTACTATAAATGCTTTTGTTTTTTTTATAGAAGATAAAAGAGGAAATTCTTGTAATTCAATATCCAACTCTAATTTCTGCTTTAAATTGTTTTCAAATTTCAAAAAATAATCGTCAGGTAAATCAAATGGATTTCTTCCATTATTATCTAATGGTAAGTTTGGTTCATCATTTAAATTATAATCGTTATTTTTCATTTGTAAGTTTGACTCAACTAGTCTAAAAAAGTTTAATTAGACACTAAGAATTCTTCGATTTTCTTGGCAGCTATATGATAGGAGGACTTTAAAGCTCCAACTGACGTTTCTAATACTTCTGACATCTGCTCGTATGGCATTTCTTCGTAGTAACGCATGTTAAATACAATACGTTGTTTTTCAGGCAATGTTAAAATAGCTTTTTGCAATTTTAATTGAATCTCATCTCCGCTAAAAAAAGTATCACTTTCTAACGATTTTGACAACTGATATTCTATTGGATGTATAGATGTTGTATTAGCTCGGGCTTTTTGTTTTAAAAAAGTTAAGGATTCATTAGTTGCAATACGATATAACCAAGTAAACAGCTGCGATTCCTCTTTAAAACCCGAAAGTCCTTTCCATATTTTAATAAAAGTATTTTGTAACACATCGTCCGCATCATCATGACTAATCACAATTTTACGAATGTGCCAATATAACTTTTGCTGATATTTTTGAATAAGATAGTGCAGCGACATGTTTCGAGACGATTCATCTCTAAATAAAGCTAAAATTTCTTCGTCAGAATAATGCTGCATATGTTGTTAGACATCAAGGTAAGGAAAAGGTTTAATCCTGGACGAAAAAAATTTTCTAAAACAAAAAACCCCTACTATTTACATAGAAGGGGTTTTGTTGTTAAAATTGGCATCGACATACTCTCCCAGGTTTTAGACCAAGTACCATCTGCGCTGGTGGGCTTAACTTCTCTGTTCGGAATGGGAAGAGGTGATCCCCACCGCTATAGACGCCATAAAGGGATCACGATTTACGATTTGAGATTGAGGATTTTAGATTTAGAACCTATAATCGTCATTCGAACTTCGTAATTCGTAGTTTTTTAATAAATACATATTTGAAAAAAGACACGAGTTTATCGCATTAAAAAGAAAAAAATATTGGATGCGCATAACAGAAAGCTTACGGGTAATTAGTATTACTCGGCTTTGACATTACTGCCTTTACACCTGTAACCTATCAACGTTATAGTCTTTAACGACCCTTATAAAGAGAACTAATCTTGAGGTGAGTTTCGCACTTAGATGCTTTCAGCGCTTATCTCATCCACACATAGCTACCCAGCGATGCCTCTGGCGAAACAACTGGTACACTAGCGGTATGTCCGACTCGGTCCTCTCGTACTAGAGTCAGCGCCTCTCAATTCTCTAACGCCCACAACAGATAGGGACCGAACTGTCTCACGACGTTCTGAACCCAGCTCGCGTGCCACTTTAATCGGCGAACAGCCGAACCCTTGGGACCTTCTCCAGCCCCAGGATGTGACGAGCCGACATCGAGGTGCCAA
>JAEUTR010000344.1 GCA_016787365.1 Bacteroidia bacterium | reverse complement strand
TCAATATTTTCTATAATTGCTTCAATTACTAAATCACACTCTTTAAAACTTTGAATAGAATCAGAGTAGGAGGTAAGATTTAAAATTTCATGAGCTTTTTCCTGAGTTATTTTTTGTTTTTCAACCAGTTTATTTAAAGAGCCGGCTAAATTGTTTTTTGCTTTTTCTAAAGCGGAAGTATTTGTATCATAAATGATGGTTTTATGACCTGAAGTTGCTGCTACTTGAGCAATTCCACTTCCCATAGCGCCTGACCCTACAATACCAATAATTGAATTTTTACTAAACATATTATTTTTGAATAAGAACTTTTTTTGTTTCGTTAATGTTTTTACCTTTTAAAGTGATAAAATAACAACCATTATTTAATGGATTGGTATCGATACTTGTTTTGTAAAATGCCTCATTGATAATGATTGTTTTTTCAAATACAATTTTACCTAATATATCCGTAATAGTACACTGAATTGTGTTACCGAGTTGATTTGCAATTAAAAAATTAAGTTCGGATTGAGCGGGATTTGGATAAACAGAAAAAACGGAAAGAGGTAAATTATTTTCATTAATGCCTACTAAATTTTTATAAGTTGCATCTCCTTCTAAAATAAAAACACCATTTTGCATATCGCAGGTTATAATAATTTTACTTGGTAAATAAGGATATGCGCCCCAGTTTCCTCTGTATCCTGTATAAGTTGCATTTGAATTTCCTGCACCTTGTTGAGGATGGGTGTCAAAATAGCCATGAATGGTAGTGTTTGACGGATTAGAAATATTGTATAAATATATACCATCATGGTAAGTGCTTATCCAGCACCAGTTATTACCAACAATATAAGGATTGTGAGGTGTTGCTAATGGATGGGAATTAATGGTGTCAACTAAGGTGATGTTATTAAGATCAGAGACATCAATTACTTTGGCTGGTAACCCAGTTGGAACTTCATCTGCAAAAACCATTGTTTTCCGATTGTCTGTTTGCCAAGAACTGTGATTGTAGCCGTTGTATAAATAGCCTGTATATGACTGTATTAAAGAAAACGTATTGGTTGCTGTATTAAATTTTATAATAAACAATCCTTGGCCGCCACAGGAGGCATATATTGTATCATTTCTAACATACATATCATGCACATAGGTAATACCAGGTATATCCTGCGATAATTTTCTTAAGAGAACTGGTGCTGTGGGAGTTGCTAAACTATAAATATGCATACTCTCGGTTCCATTTCCAACTGTTGTTGGGCCACCGCAATACAAATGACCATTATCTACAAAAATAGTATGGCATTTTTCAAAAAGTGTGGTTCCATCATATACCACATGAACAGAATCCGGTAAATATTGCATATCCACAATTTGAAAACTGTTAGGAGAGCTATCATCACTAACCAAATAACAAAAATTTTCGTAAGTCTTTATTTCTTTGTAAGTGCAACCTGCTCTTCTTGCTTGCACAGAATCCACAATAACAGGTATGGAAGGATTAGTGACGTCAATAAAAAAGGTTTGTTTACTTGTACCTATAATAGCGTATTCTTTATTCTTACTGGTTTGTGCCCAGCCCCAACAACCAGAATATTTTCTATTATCGCTGCCTGTTACATCAGTTTCGGGATCTAGGTGAGACAATAACGTGATATTTAAACTTGGGTAAGTTTGTGCTTGATAGTTGTTTAAGAAGTTAACTATTAAAATTATGATAAATGAAATTTTTTTCATTGGTTTTTACGTACCCACAAAGTACAAAAAATATTCATTTGTTTATTATAGAGTTAATTAATGCCGGCTAACTTCATAGCATCCAGTTTAATAGCGGAGTCTAAAGGTATTTGTAAATCCAAAGATTTTTTAGTTGACTTTTTTAATAAAACAGGCTTCTCGCGAATTTGTTTTTCAAATTCTTTGATGGTTTTGTTTTTTTGTACCTGTTTATAATAGGCATTTGGATTTGTATATAATTCATAAGCATCTTCAATAAATGCATTGGCAAATTTTGGAAGATTTCCATCAGAGTACAAAAGCATAATTACCTGATTACTTTCAATTTGTTGTTTTAAATCCAATTGCCAAACTTCTACTTTCTCTCCAGGAACGGGCGAAGGAATTACTTTATTGTAATAGTACCAGAATTGTCCACCGGCAAAACTGTTATATCCTACACCCATATATACAGGCCCATACCAATAACTGTCAGCAATACTTAAAACACGCGTTTGGTTTTTAATGCTATCTTTTTCGAATATAATTTGAGGGTAAGCCAATTTCATATTTTGGTCAGGGTTGCTGTATAAGTTCATGCTTTTTAAAATATCGGCATCTCTGCTTCTGGCAGTATCTACTACTTCAATTTTTCTCCAAAACATATCAGGTATGTCGCAGTGGTGTAATTTTTCAATATACCCTATGATGGTATCTACTGCTAAACACTCGCCATAATAACTCCAGTGGTGACCAAATTTTGGGAATAACGGATATGGAGTTGTTGATTTTAATTTTTGGAAATAGGCTTTTAAATCCAATACATTTAAACCTAATTTTTTTGAGTTTGAAATATAATCTTCATAATTTGTTCTTTTAGGTGCATGTTTGTATTTATCTTCAATTTGTTCAACACAGTATTCTCCTTTTCCGGGGGCAAATACTAATATTAAATCAATTCCTTTTTTCTTTAAAGTATCCTGAACAATTTTTGCTTTTTCTAGTTTTGTTTTTATTGCATTTTCACCAATATAATCGTCTCCAAAAGCTGAAAAAATATAAGTTTCGCTATAAATGTAGTTGTCTTTTCCGGCAACAAAAGAGTTCACTCGGATTTGATTAAATGCATCATAATAAAACTGATTATTAAGCCGGACAAAGGTTTCTTTAAATGCCCAATGATCATTAT
>JAEUTR010000342.1 GCA_016787365.1 Bacteroidia bacterium | reverse complement strand
TATTAAAATCGCCGCAATTAACTACTTATTTACTCACAATCACTTTCTGTTTAATTGTTTTACCAACTAAAAAATAAATGCCGCTTTGCAAATGTTCAACGCGATAGGAAAAGTTATTTTGCAGATTTAATTCGAACACTTCAATAACTTGTCCTAATTCGTTTGTAATACTAATTGCATCGGCCATTTCAGATTGAATTGTAAACACTCCGTTATTAGGATTTGGGAAAACTACTACTGAATTTGAATTATTATATGTCTCATGAATTCCTGTACAAACTGATACACTCTGCGTAAATACAGATGAATTTGAACAGTTATTCGCATCAACTCCTGTAACTGTAAAACTAGTAGTTGAACTTGGGGTCACGATTAAATCCGTACCATTAGAGTTGTCACTCCATGTATAAGACGTAGCACCTAAAACAGACAATGTAGCTGTTTCGCCTGTACACAACATCGTGTTTGTTGATGATACGTTTAATACTGGCAGTGGATTAACTGTTACCGAATAAGTTGTTGTATTTGTACAATTATTTGCATCCCTACCAATAACCGAGTAATTTGTAGATGATAATGGAGTGACTCCTATTGTTGGAACCAAAAATCCTGCGCTCCAAGTATAGGTATTAGCGCCACTTACGGTCAATGTTGTGGCGTTACCAGCACATAATGTATTATTTCCAGTAACTATTAGTGTCGGTAAAGGATTTACAGTAATAGTTTTTACTGCAGAGTTTGTGCATGTATTTGCAGCCGTACCAATAACACTATATGTTGTAGTTATTGAAGGAGATACGGATGTTGAAAAAGTAGTCGCTCCAGTGCTCCAAGCATATCCATTGGTAATTCCACCAGATCCCGATAAATTTACCGAAGCACCAGCACATATAACACTCGGTGTAGACACTATACTAATATTAGGTTTTGCATTTACAGATATGAATGCAGATGTTGAATTTGTGCAAGTATTAGCAGCCGAACCCGTTACTGAATAAGACATATTTGTTGTTGGAGAAACCACCGCTGTTGTACCTACAATGTTTCCTGGTTGCCAAGTATAAGTACTTGCCCCTGCACCTGTTAAAGTAATGTTTGTGCCAGCACACTGAGTAGCAGGTGTAATAATACTAACTATTGGATTTGCAAGAGGTGATACAACAAACGTTTGTGTTTTTGTACAACCTTGTAAATCTTTAGCTGTTAATGAATAATTAAAAGAAGCGCTTGGGAAAGCCGTAACTGTTGGTCCATAAGCAGCGCCTATAACGTTTGATGTCCACGTATAAGAATTGGCTCCACTGGCAGTTAATACTGAAGTACTTCCTAAACATACAGAAAAGTTACCAGTAATAGTTGCAGTAACTTGCTGCACAGTTACTAAAGCTGTTTGTGTTTTCACACATCCTGTTGAAGTTGTTCTTCCTGTAACTGTATAAACAAAAGATGAAGCTGGAGACGCTAAAATACTAGTAGCGGTAGAACCCGTATTCCAAGTATAAGTATTTGCTCCGGATGCGGTTAAAAATAATCCTGAACCAGCACAGACTGAACCCGAACCGGCAATAGCAACTGCAGGTAATGCAACAGTTGTTACCGTTTTAGTTTTAGAACTGATGCAACCAAATGCATCAGTACCAGTAACCGTGTATATAGTTGTAGATGTTGGTGCCACAGATATAGTGTTTGTAACTTGAGAAGTACTCCATGTATAACTTGAAGCCCCGGATGCGGTTAAGATTGCTGATGAATTGGAACATACTGTGTTCGTTCCTGCAATTGTAATCGTAGGCTGAGTTACCGTAACTACCACAGGTGTTCGTAAACTTTGAGCACATGTGCTATCTTGTACATAATAAGTTGTGCTTGATGTTAAAGTAGGCGTAACATACAAATTACCACTTCCCAAATAAGTACCGCCCGTCGCGCCAGAATACCAACTTAAATTCGCTGTTCCTGTAGCTGTTAAAGTTCCTGAGCTGCCAACACATATAGTTTGTGATGCTGCCGAAGGAGATAAAGGCGCAATACATACATCCATTTTCCATAAATCACTTCTTTCACCTCCCACTACAGTTCCACCGTAAAGCCAAAATGCGCCTGCGTTATCTGTCCATGAACATGATTTATACCTACCACCTGGAGTATTTGTTGCAGATGAAACACCTTGTGTTCCGTAAACCGCAGACTGACCAATCGTATTTGCTCCAGATGTCCAAACCCAAGTATTATTTAAAGTATTATACATCCATAAATCATTTAAGGCTCCATTACCAGCTACAGAACCAGCACCATAACCACCGTACAACCAAAAATTATTTTGAGAATCTACCCAAGTTGTAGCATCCATACGACCACCGGGATAATTTGAGGCAGCTGGAAAACCTTTACTACCATAAATACCAACTGATCCTCCAAAATTAGTTCCACTCACCCATGTCCATTGATTATTAGAAAAACTGTATTTCCACAAATCGCACAACATACCAACCGTTGCTGTTCCTGGTATACCATTGCCTCCAAATAACCAAAAATCTCCATTATTATCTTTAAAACCACCTGCACTAGATCTTCCTCCTGGTAAATTTGAAGGTCCAGAAATTCCTTTTGTTCCATAAGTACAAGTCTGATTTATTGCATTAGAACCAGAAATCCAAGTCCATTGATTAGTTAATACATCAAACTTCCATAAATCATTTAACAATCCTCCCGATGCTGTTACTGCAAGTCCGTTACCGCCATGCATCCATAAATTCCCAGAATTATCAACCCATGTTACCGCATCATATCTTCCTCCAGGAGTAGTGGACGCTGTAGGAACTCCTTTTGTACCATAAGTACCTACTTGATTTATTGCATTTGAACCAGATATCCACGTCCACTCATTTGTAGTTATATCATACTTCCATAAATCATTTAAATAACCAGCAGTTGCAGTTGTTGCACGACCATTTCCACCAAATAACCAAAGATTTCCAGAATTATCAATCCAAGTAGCGCTCGAATATCTTGAACCTGGGGTATTTGTAGCAGAACTGACGCTTTTAGTCCCATACGCTCCAATTTGATTTGTTGCACTTGGACCACTCATCCAAGTCCATTCATTCAAAGCAACATTGTACTTCCATAAATCATTTAACTGTCCTGCAGCACCAGAAACGGCATAACCTGTTCCTCCAAACATCCACAAAGATCCAGTATTATTTGTCCAAGAAACATGGTCACTTCTAAAACCTGGTAAATTTGTTACATTTGAAACTCCTTGAGTGCCATATACACCATACTGGTAGTTAGCTGATGAACCTTTTATCCAAGCAAATTGAGCAGACTGAGATTTTACTTGGAACAAATTAATAATTGCAATAAATAATAATAGTTTTTTCATGTAAATTAAATTTTACACGAAAATCACAGTTTAATTTGTTTTGGAAGACCCAAGTTCACGAACCGTAAAATTTAGTTCACGAATCGTAATTAAATAGAAACACGAAGTTCCTTTAAAAGAGTTTCAAACTCCTGCTTTCGATCTCTAGAAATAGTAACTGAAAAATCATTCTCCATAAGAATGGCATTTTCACTTCGACTGTAGGATTTTATATAGTTAACATTAATAAAATACGAACGATGTGTTCTGAAAAAATATGCGCGATTAGATAAAATATCTTCGTAAAATTTTAATTTTTTACTTACTACTATTTTCTGCCCATCTTTTAAATAAAAAGTTGTGTAAGCACCATCAGCTTCTAATAAAACAATCTCAGAAACTTCTACAAAAGTTAAGCCATTACTCATTGATAAAGCAATTTTACGAATATCATCTCCCTTGTAAGATTCTTTCAAAAGCTCAATTTGTTCCTGCATTTGAGAATGCAGTTTTTTTTGTTTTAATTTTTCTACTGAATTTTTTAATTGATCAATATCGATAGGCTTCAAGATATAATCAACTGCCGAAATTTCAAATGCCTTAATAGCATATTCGCTATAAGCCGTTACAAAAATAATATCGAAATCAATTTCTCTAAAAAAACCTAGCAGTTCGAATCCATTGTAATCTGGCATTTCAATATCTAAAAATACTACATCAGGTTTATGTTTATTAATAGCAATAACACCGTCTGGAACGTTAGCGCAAGTAGCTAGAATGTTAACTTCGGGGCAATAATTTAATAACAATGAAGAAAGCGTATTTCTTGCTCTTTCTTCATCATCAATAATTATTGCTTTTATAAATTCCATTTAGTTACAAAGATATATGTTTGTAATAGTATTTATTAGTAATTTTTACGAACCGTAAGAAATAGTTCATCAAACGTTAAATAGGAATTGAAATGATAACTTTTGTCCCTAATGATTTATCGTCATCATATAAATCAATAATTTTAAAATTATACTTTTTATCATTATATGAATTGAGTAAATCCATTCGCTTGTCTGTTGCCTCTGTAGCAAACGATTGATGAGTTCTAGCATTTCTAGATTTAATTTCTTCAGACCTTTTTCTACCTACTCCATTATCTAAAATTTCACAGACTAAAATCTCATCAGTCAAACTAAATTCAATATCAAGGCGCTTATCCCCTTTTTTGTGCAATAAGCCATGTTTTAGAGCATTTTCAATAAACGGCTGAATAATCATTGGAGGTAACTGCAAATGTTCAACATCTATTTCTTCATCTACTTTAATGGTAAATCTAAATTCATCGCCAAAGCGTAATTTTTCTAATTCCAAATAGGTATCTAACAATTTAATTTCTCTTGCCAATGGAATTTCGTCCTTACCCGATATATCTAATATTTCGCGCATCAGTACACTAAATTTATTTAAATAATAATTAGAATTTTTAATATCGTGCTTTAAAATTAAATCTTGTAATGAATTTAATGTGTTAAATAAAAAGTGAGGATTCATTTGCGATTTTAAAGCCGTTAACTGTGATGCTGTGACTTTGTTTCTTAATTCCGCTCTTCTATTTATAAATCGAATTCGAATCATGAATAAAACAGCTACAATTCCAGAACCTAAAAGCACCATTAAAACATAAAACCACCAACGCTGCCAAAATGGGCTATTTATAACAAATTTTATACTCGCCGTTTTTTGGCTTTCTAAACCATCTTCATTAACTGCTCTAATTTCAAATACAAATTCTCCATTTGGCAAAGATGCATATTGCACGTGATTGTTAATTCCAGAATTATACCGCCAATTACCGTCCAAACCAAGCAAACGATACTTATATTTAAAATTCCCTCTGGCTCTTAAACAAGCTGTGCTAAATTCAATATCTACGTTATTCTCCTTGTAATCTAAATCCAATAATTCGTCACTAGAATTTACTACGGATTGATTAATAGAAACCGATGTAATACTGATATTAGGATAAATAGCATTTTTTAAAATTTGATTTGGTAGTTTAAGTAGCCCTTTATTCGTTCCCAAGTAAACATTACCATTAAAATATTCTATATCATTTATCTCCTTAGATACAATTCCATCCGAATAATCAAAGAAGTCAGCTTGATCGGTTTTAAAATTAATTTTCGATAATCCCTCTTCGGTTGCTACATATACTAGATTATCCAGCACTCTAAAACTCTTAACACCATCGCCATGTAACAAGTTTGCATGAAAGTAATGCTTCCAAACTTCATCATGGTGTAAAATATAAAGCCCTTCATTTACAGTACCTATCCAAAGCTGATTGTTTTTGAAAAATAATTTGTTCGCATAAATTGACTTACCGTTTATTTTAACTTCACTGACTTTTCCATTTATATATTTAAACAAGCCATCAATAGATGCAAAATAAATTGTCTTAGTTACTTCATCGATGGTTAAAGCTCTACTTCCTCTATTATGGATCACAACGGAGCGTTTACCTATTTCGCCATTAGGAATGGAGTGAATTTTTGGGTACACACCAAACATACCAGATGTAACAAAGAACAAGGAATCGCCTATCCAACAAAAATCTCTAAAGTTATAGGCCCCAAACAAAGTTTCTTTTTGATCATTATAAAACGATAAAGGCCCGTGTGCAGCATACAAGCCTCCATTCCATTCTTTCATTTTTTTTACCGTACGATAGGTAATCTCCTTTTGTTGTGGATACAAGTCAAAACTATTGTCGGCTCTCAACTTATAAATTCCACCAATATAAGTTCCAACCAACAGTTCGTTGTTGCTCGTTTTGTATAACGCAGTAATATTATGATCGGAGAGATTAGAACTCTGATCGTCGAACAAACATAAATCATAATTTGGAATTACATAAATTCCATTTTGCAAACTACTTACCCATAAATTACCTTCTCTATCATGATAAATTCCAGATATTT
>JAEUTR010000341.1 GCA_016787365.1 Bacteroidia bacterium | reverse complement strand
TAGCGGTTCCATTTCCTGCATCTGCATCATTATAATTTATTACATAACTTGAAAAAGCTGGATTAAGAGAAACATCTATTCTATATCCTGTAGCTCCGGCAACTGGCTCCCAATTTGCCCTGAATGAATTATCATTTATATCGTCCGCATCTTTTAATACTGGTATTGCAAGTCCTTCAGTATTAGCAGATAACCACCCGAAATTATTAATTTTCTCTGATATGATATAATTCCCTGCCTCATTAACTTTACTTCCAACCCTGATCCAGCTTGTTCCATTATCTGTTGTGTTATAAACTCCAAGACCTGATTCATCAACACCATTTAACTCGCTCTCGTTATAAACAAATTTAATATCCGCATCAAGATTATTATTTGTTGCCGGATTTATTTTATATGTTCTAAGTGTCCCATTGATAGCTGCTGTATTCTCCCTAATTACCTGAGTTATTCCTGGATCTACTCCTTTGGCTTTTATTTCAAGACCAATTCCACCAAAAATTTCATTTACATTTTTTATCAGATTTCGTTCACTTTGTAAATTTCCATATACCATTTTTCCATTTGATTCTATAAGACTGGCACTATTTCCTAAAATTAATTTATTTACTCCGGTATTTAAGTTACTCCCAGATATTACTACATTTCCATTGGCAGTAATGTCACTACTCAGGTTCACACCTTTATTACCGGTAACACTTAAATTCATTAGCGCTGTGGTTGAAGAAGGAACTTCAAATCCTGTGGTTACCGTTGTTGAATTACTTATATAATCTATATTTATGCTTCCTAGAGAATTCGGTGATGCTGAGAATGAACCAGAAGCTCTTCTAATTAAAACCTGATTAGTAAGCGAAATCTGATTTGTAGAATTATCCAAAATACCTGATGATAAAGTTAATGTATCAGCAACTGTAACAGATGTATTAAGTGAAAGTGTATTGCCTGTCCCTATATAAACCTGTAAAAATCTTACTAAAGCTGGTAATTCTGAACCTGTTGTTATTGAACCTGTTCCGGTATATTTAACTCTTGTATTTCCTGAAAATGTCAAAGTTCCAGTAACAATACCTCCCTCTCTTTCGATTGTAGCTCCATTGCCCATTGTTAAATTTATTCCACTTGCCAGAGTTCCTGACGTCAAAAACAAAGTACCATTTACTGAAATTGCACTACTTATTAATTTATTGCAACCTGTGTCTGATATTTTTAAATTTTTATACGTCATTGTTTTAACTGTTTGATCGCCAGCTGTACTTTTTGCATACCAGACAGTTCCTTCATTCAATGTAATTGTAGCAGGGAAATTTGTAGTTGTAGATATAGATTTATATGTCCCTCCATTTTCCAGTACCAGTGACGATGCTGCACTCCAATAATTGGAAGTTGTACTATTCTCAAGTGATCCCCCATTTTTAATTGTAATTACATTGGTAACAAATTTATTACTGCTCCATGCCCCTGATACAAATGGGAAAGTAAGTTTTCCTCCATTATTAATTGTAATATCGCCAAAATTATAAGATAATGCAGATGCTGTTGTTATTCCATTCACAATCATAATTCCAT
>JAEUTR010000338.1 GCA_016787365.1 Bacteroidia bacterium | reverse complement strand
GGATTTCAAAGTATTAATCAATACATCACCTCTTAAGTTTTTAGCAATGATAATTCCATTTTTATCTACTAAAACATTAGTTGGTATACCATTAATGCCATATCTTTTTGCTGCGGCATTATTCCATCCTTGCAAATCGCTTACATGGTAAGGCCATATTAAATTATCTTTTTCAATTGCCTTGGCCCAAGCTATTTCATTTTGATCAAGAGAAACGCTCAAAACTTCAAAACCTTTCCCATTTTTAAATTCACTTAAATGATAGGTGTTATAGGCAGATACAACATTTGGGTTTTCTGCTCTGCATGGCCCGCACCAACTGGCCCAAAAATCAATCAATACTAATTTGCCTTTCAAAGAAGATAATGTAATAACATTTCCTTTGGGTGATGCCATCATAATTTCGGGTGCCTTGTTTCCTAAATTAAGCCCTTCTACAGGCTCCATTTTAGAAAGGTCTTCCGTTTTTATTTTTACAGGTGTCGTATCAGTAACTGTTGTTGTTAACGTTGTTGACTTTTTACTTTTACATGAATTAACCATAACACTGAAAATCAAACCAATAATTATAAATTTGAATTTCATCTACTAGTTATTTTTTCTGATAATTTCGGCACCAATAGCATTTAACCGACCGTCAATATTCTGGTAACCTCTATCAATTTGATTGATATTAAAAATAGTACTTTTCCCTTTTGCACTCATCGCTGCAATTAATAAAGCAACGCCTGCTCTAATGTCGGGTGATGCCATTTGTATAGCACGTAACTGTACTTTTCTATCAAGGCCCATTACAGTTGCACGGTGTGGGTCACACAAAATAATTTGAGCACCCATATCAATCAATTTATCCACAAAAAACAAACGGCTCTCAAACATTTTTTGATGAACCAATATATTACCACGCGCTTGTGTAGCTGTTACTAAAATAATACTTAATAAATCCGGTGTAAAGCCAGGCCAAATAGCATCTGCTACTGTTAGCATCGAACCATCTATAAATGTATCTATTTCATAATGTTCCTGAGACGGAATATAAATGTCATCGCCTTTACGTTCCATTTGAATTCCTAAACGTGAAAACACTTTTGGTATACAACCTAAATTATCATAAGACACGTCTTTAATGGTAATTTCAGATTGAGTCATTGCTGCTAAACCAATAAAAGAACCTATTTCAATCATATCAGGCAAAATACGATGTGTTGTTCCTTTAAGCGATGTTACTCCTTCAATGGTTAAAAGATTTGAACCCACACCACTGATTTTTGCACCCATAGCATTTAACATCTTGCATAATTGCTGCAAGTAGGGTTCACAAGCTGCATTATAAATTGTAGTTGTTCCTTCGGCCAAAACAGCTGCCATTACAATATTAGCAGTTCCTGTTACAGATGCCTCATCCAATAACATGTAAGCACCTTTTAATTTTGTAGCAGTAACTTTAAAATTTTCATTATCGTTATCATACTCAAACTTTGCTCCTAAATTTTCAAAACCAATAAAATGGGTATCCATTCTGCGGCGTCCAATTTTATCACCCCCCGGTTTTGGCATATACGCCACACCAAAACGCGCCAACATAGGACCAATAATCATGGTTGAACCTCGTAAGCCTCCACCTTTCTTTTTAAACTCAGGAGAAACCAGATAATCAACTTTTATTTCATCCGATTGGAATGTATATTCTTCATGTCCGGTTTTTTCAACCTTAACACCTAAATCGCGCAGTAAATCTATTAGTTTATTAATATCAACAATATCGGGAATATTACTGATGGTAACTTTTTCGGGAGTTAATAAAACAGCACACAAAATTTGCAATGCTTCGTTTTTTGCTCCCTGTGGGATAATATCACCTTTTAGTTGCTTTCCTCCTGTAACTTCAAAAATGGCCATAAACTATGATGTTGGTCGGTTATTGTTGTTTCTGTGTTTGAATTTATTTTTATTTTTCTTGTGACGGTTTTTATTATTTCCACCGCCTGCATTAACTGTAATCGGCATTTGATTATTGTGATTTTTATTTTTCAATTCATTGGCATGTGTCAATGCAGATGTTTCATCAATCACCAATTCGTTA
>JAEUTR010000306.1 GCA_016787365.1 Bacteroidia bacterium | reverse complement strand
GATTAAACACAATACCAAATGGATTGGTTTTAACATTAAATTTCAAATCAATCAATCTATTAGCAATATGCTCACTAAAACATGAGCCAATAAACAACACACCATCTTGATGGGTAATTTTATGCTGACTAATTGCTGGTTGAAATCCTAAGTGAAATTGCATGATTAAATATAATTATTTTTTGTCACTTGTAACTGTCACCCTTCGATTCCGCTCAGGGTGACAAAAAAGGCCGCTTCAATAATGAAGCAGCCTTTTATTGATAATATATTGCTCTATTAAATTAGAAACGTTCGATTTGAGAGAAGAAAAAATTTGCTTCAATGTTAGCGTTTTCGTCGCTATCAGAACCATGAACAGCATTAGCCGCAATTGACTTAGCAAATAGTTTACGAATAGTTCCTTCGTCGGCTTTAGTTGGATCAGTAGCACCGATTAAAGTTCTGTATTCAGCCACAGCATTAGCTTTTTCTAAAACAGCCGCAACAATTGGTCCACTACTCATATAACTTACTAACTCCCCATAAAAAGGACGCTCTTTGTGAACTTCATAAAATTTACCTGCTGTTTCAGCACTTAATTTCATGTATTTCATAGCTACAATTCTAAAACCTGCTTGGTTAATTTTCGCTAAAATTGGTCCGATGTTATTAGCCTCAACTGCATCGGGCTTAATCATTGTAAATGTAATATTTCCTGCCATTATGTTTTTTTTAGGCTGCAAAGATATACATTTTGTGGTTATATCAAATAAACCAGATACATTATTAGTTTTTTTTAACCACATAGAAACATAGATTTTTATTGGTATAAATAGCAATAAACTCTATTTCTATTAGCCGCGGATAGAAAGCTGTACTTTTACATAGCCTACTATATGTAAAAACATGTTTTCTATGCTTCTACTCTTAAACATATTATTTTTCTGTGTCTCTATGTGGTTAAAAACTATAAATTATATATGATACGATTCGACTTAAAATAGTCTAAATTTACACCTCAAATAAAAATCATGCAAAAAGACTCGTTTCCTAAATTCAAAGCTTTACTAAAGAAATCAAATAATATCGTTATTGTAACTCACTATAATCCCGATGGAGACGCCATGGGCTCTTCTTTGGCGCTTTACAATTACTTAATAAAAATTGAAAAAAACGTCACAGTTATTACACCTAACGATTACCCTGAATTTTTGCAATGGTTACCGGGAAATAAAAAAGTGGTAGAGTTTCATAAAAATCAAAAGAAAGCCGCATCTATTATTGCTAAAAGCGATTTGATATTTACGCTTGATTTTAACAATTACTCTCGTTTAGAAGGCTTAGGTGAATTATTAAAAAATTCAACTGCAAAAAAAATACTAATCGATCATCATCAACAACCTGATGGCTACGCAAGTCTTATGTTTCATGATGTAAAAGCATGTTCTACATGTGAACTCGTACATGAATTTATTGTTGGTTTGGGTGGCAAAAAATTAATTGACAAAAACATTGCCGCTTGTTTGTACACAGGAATCATGACTGATACAGGTTCTTTCCGTTTTGATAGCGTAACACCCAAAACACATTTGATATTAGCTGATTTATTAGCTACAGGACTTCATCCCAGCGATATTCATTCTGCTATTTATGATACTTACAGCGAAAGCCGAGTGAAGCTATTGGGCTATTGCTTAACAGAAAAAATGGTAGT
This sequence comes from Bacteroidia bacterium, assembly GCA_016787365.1. GTDB lineage: Bacteria > Bacteroidota > Bacteroidia > B-17B0 > Aurantibacillaceae > UBA4416. The sequence continues at coordinate 1,503 of JAEUTR010000306.1, read as the reverse complement.
AATCCCCGAATTACAAACGGCATACATGGCTTTATCAGAAGCTGAATTAAAAAGATTTAATAACCAAAAAGGAGATACCGAAGGAATTGTTAATTACCCATTCTCCATAAAAGGAATTACTTTTTGTGCTTTTTTTAGTGAAGGAGAAGGTAAAATAAAAATTTCTTTCCGTAGCAAAGGCAAGTTTGATGTAAACCAATTTGCACGTAAGCACTTTAATGGTGGCGGACATATAAACGCTGCTGGAGGCAGGGGAACTATTTCAAATTTAGAAGCAACTGTTCAGGAATTTTTAGCTTTACTTCCTGTTTACAAAAAAGAGATTTTAAAGAAGTGATGATTCCATCACCCTGAACTTGTTTCAGGGTCTCGTCAATGAGATACTGAAACAAGTTCAGTATGACCTACTCCTTTATAAATTTCACTTTAGCAACTGCCCCACTTTGTATTTTTACTGATAAAAAATAAATGCCAGAAGTTAAGTGTTCTAACGAAATAGAATTCGTTTGAGTCGTTTCATTTAAAATTACTTTTCCTAAAGCATCAATTACTTCAACATTAACATAAGTTTCATTTTCTAAATTAAAATATAATGTCGAATTTGCAGGATTAGGATATAAAACCAATGTCTTAGCTAAAGCTTCATTTTCATTAATAGCTGTTAAACTCGACAAGGTATATTTATTAAAAAAACGCCAAATTTCCTTAGAAGCATTAATATCCAGATTAGTTCCTACACCACCAAACGGAAACCCTGGCCAAGTGTGTCCACCGTTTATAATTTTATAAAGTTCAACCGAACTGCCTCCGGTTCCACCAATGTAAACATAATGTTCGGCTGTGCAACCATCCGTTGTGCTCGTATTTGGCACATTACTAAATGTAGCTACGGGGTTACAGTTGTTTTTCTTTACCCAGTATTTTACAGCACTATCAACAGGCATTGATGTTGAACTTCCTAAATATGGAACTGTTGCATCATTAGTTCCATGTATTTGCATCACAGGAACAGGTCGTGTAGGATGACAATTGGCACCATACTGTTGATTAAAAATACTTCCTGTAACTGATGCAATAGCAGTAATGCGATTACTTAATTCACAAGCCAATGTGTGGCTCATATAGCCGCCATTACTCATTCCACACGAATAAACCCGATTTAAATTGATATTATAAGTTAAATCCAGTGAATCGATTAGTGCGTTCAAAAAGGCAATATCATTTACCAATGCAGATGATATACCTGCATTCCAAAAACGTTGCCCTGAATTATAGGTTCCATTAGGAAACACCATTAAAAAATTAGCGGTATCGGCAATTGGCATAAAATTACTATACAATTGTTGTTGCTGTGCATTACTTGTATAACCATGTAAATTTAAAATCAATGGTCGTGCTGTTGCTCCTGTATAAATACTCGGAACATATAATCGATAGGATCTATATTGACCTCCGGCAAAAATACTATCAATAATCGTAGTTTGAGCCTGGATAGTAAATAAT
>JAEUTR010000266.1 GCA_016787365.1 Bacteroidia bacterium | reverse complement strand
CTGGCAATGCTTATTGTGTTGAGCCCCTATTTAACCCTGTATGTTTTTTTATTATTACCCGTAGCTGCGTTAGCTGTTGCATTAGTGAGCAAGAGTTTAAAAAGCCGTTCAGCAAAAGGTAAAGTGGTATTTGGCCAATTGTTTAATATTATGGAAGAAACCCTTGGTGCTTTAAAAATCATTAAAGCATTTACAGGAGAACGTTTTGTTCAGGATAAATTTGAAAAAGTAAATCAGGAATACAATCGTATTTCAATTGGATTGTATCGCCGTGCAGACCTAACATCACCTATCAGTGAAACAGTAGTATTAGGTGTTTTAATGCTTATCCTATTTATTGGAGGCATTATGGTGATCGATAAAACAGGTCTTTCTCCTGAATCCTTTTTAGGATACTTTGCGGTGGCATCACAAATTGTCCCACCAATTAAACAAATTACGTTGGCTTATAATAATATTCAAAAAGGTTTGGCTTCCGAAGAACGTATTGATAAAATTTTACATGCCGAAAATCCTATCGTTAATAAACCAAATGCCATTAAAATAGATCATTTTGAAAAAGGCATTGAGTTTAATAATGTTTCTTTTTCTTACAAAAAAGGCGATGACGGTTATGTATTGAAAAATATTAATCTCACCATCCCAAAAGGTAAAACCATTGCCTTGGTAGGACAAAGCGGAAGTGGAAAAACTACTCTGGCCGATATGATTCCCCGATTTTATGATACCGATTTAGGCGAAATTAAACTGGATGGTATTACCTTAAAAGATCTGGATATTGAAAGTTTAAGAAAACAAATTGGTGTGGTTACTCAGGAAAGTATTTTATTTAATGATACCATTGAAAACAATATTGCTTTTGGTATTGATAATCCCGACAAAGAAAAAATTATAGAAGCCGCTAAAGTGGCCAATGCTCATGATTTTATTATGCAACAACCGGAAGGTTACCAAACCAATATTGGCGACAGAGGCGGTAAATTAAGCGGAGGCCAGCGTCAGCGGATTAGCATTGCACGTGCTATTTTAAAAAATCCACCGGTATTAATTTTAGATGAAGCTACCAGTGCCCTAGATACCGAAAGCGAACGTTTGGTACAAGATGCTTTAAATAATTTGATGAAAAACAGAACCAGTATTGTAATTGCCCACCGCTTAAGCACCATTATTAATGCAGACGAAATAGTAGTAATAAACAAAGGCGAATTAGCAGAAAAAGGTTCTCATAAAGAATTACTGGAGAAAAACGGCATTTACAAAAAATTATTTGACATGCAGAATTTTAAATAAGTCTGTAAGTTGTATTGGAATATTTAAGATTTTTCAAAAGGCTTTCCTCTTGATAACTATAGCGTGAAAAAGACTTTTTTATTATATTTGATGAAAGCAATAAGTTTATAAAAATTAAACATATTTCCCGTATTTGGTATTATATGTTTATAAAAACTAAACATATAAGCTAGTTAGTGGCAATTTTAGAAAAATATGTATGTCAAGACAAATTCTTATATTACTAATTCTAATATCTAATCTTGTTATCGGACAAAATTACAAAGACACTTATGTAATTACTGTCGACAAATATGAAATCAACCCATTTTTTATATTTACTGACAAACCATTTGGTACACTTTTACCTTCAGACGACCCAATTACAATTAAATACCCATTACGCACAGACACCGTTGAATATTATAATCCTGACGGTAATTCTCGTAAAGACACTGTAACAACTAGTTCATTCACAGTTGACAGAATCTTCGATACCATATATAGAAATCGTATTGATTCATTTATTAATTCAGAAATTAAAATCCATTATAATAATATAAAATTAAAAGTTGACAGAATTTCTATTAGAATATTATTTCCTGACGGAACATTTTATAATAATAATTTCAAAGCGAATAAAATAGCATTTGACAAATCGGTAATAAAAAAAATAAATAGCAGTATTGACAATCTATATATCGTTATTGACACAATTTGGTTTTATGACAAAAAAGGTAAACGACAAGAGATAAGTGATGACCTTTGTTGGAAAATAAAAAACAGCCACTAACACAACCTACCAAAAATGCGGGCTGACATCAAAGCATTTGCAATAAATGCCGCTTCGCGAAAGACATTCATTTTGCATTGCAAATGCGTAGAAACATTCTATCTTTGTTATTAGTATTCGGTTGACAAGTGCCTTGAACCGCACTTCTGGTAGCTCGAAACCGTTATACGGCATTTGACACGACACAAAACCAACAATGAACTGGACAGACTTAAAAGATAAAATTTATTACTGGGACGGTTCTTGGCGCGACATTTATGTGTTACACACAAGTCGTTCTGACTGGAAGATTTGGGTTGACTACGTAAACAAAAATTATAGAATTGGCTGGCACAATGCTAAGGCAGACAAAGACGAAAATCAAATTGACTTTGGTGTTATTGAAGAATATTGGAGCGGAAATCATGACCTATGTTCAACGGCAAATGTGTTTATTGACAAAATACAAATTAATGCGCATTTCTTTGACGACAATGAAATGGAGAACGATATTGACCCCAGAGAGTTTAATT
>JAEUTR010000224.1 GCA_016787365.1 Bacteroidia bacterium | reverse complement strand
GATATCAATAACGAATCTACAGGAGTTTATTTTGTAAAAGTGATTGAAAACAATAAACAACAAATCATTAAAGTGATTAAAGAATAATTGCAGATTAATTAAACAAACAAAGCCTCAAACATTATCTGTTTGGGGCTTTTTTATTTCCAAGGGAACTGCTGTTCCAATACTTTCGTTCTGTATTCAAAAATATACTCAATACGTTTTCTAATAAATAAATTGTGAGCCATTGTTCCTAAAATTCCAAATGGGAGGGCATAATTAACTTCATCATGCATTTCAACGCCAGTGGCTATTTTTTTAAACGAATGGCGATGGTGCCATAATTTATAAGGACCAAATCGTTGCTCATCAATAAAATATTCCCCTTCTTTCACATGTGTAATTTCGGTCATCCATTTTACGGGAATGCCTAACATGGGTTTAAGAATGTATGTGATGATTTGTCCAGCATACATTTTTTCACCATCTTTTTTATCAGAGGTAATGATAAAGCCCATATCGGGAGGTGTTATTTTAGCTAAGTTGTTGGGTGATGAAAAAAAGTCCCAAGCTTCTTCTAAGGAAATGGGTAAATGTTGTGTACTCTTGATGCTATAGAAGTTCATAATGTTATATCTTTGTCATAAGACAATTAAAGTAGCGCAATGTTTCAATTATTCATTGATAATTTAAAAACTAATTTACAAAAACCATTACCGGGAGCAGAAGCGCAGTTTGAAATGGCACATGTAAAGCGTGAAAAAGTTTTGTCCAATTCTTATGAATCACAAAATTATCGACCAAGTGCTGTATTGATTTTATTGTTCCCAAACGAACAACAACAAACTTCTGTTTTATTAATTGAACGTATGACCTATAATGGACATCATAGCGGACAAATAGCATTACCAGGCGGCAAAGTTGAGCCAGATGATATTGATTTACAAGCAACCGCTTTGCGCGAATTTTTTGAAGAAACAGGTTCAGATAAAATGCCTACTGTTATTGGAAAATTAACTCCAGTATATATTCCGGTAAGCAAATTTATGGTGCAGCCTTTTGTATCTTATGTTGAACAAAAACCAAATTTTTCGGCAAGTGCTTATGAAGTAAATGCACTTATTGAATGGGAAATTAACCAGTTACTAAATCCGGAGATTATTAAAGAAACAACCATAGAACCAACGCCAGGTCTTAAATTAAAAACACCTTACTTTGATGTACAAGGTAAGGTGCTTTGGGGAGCAACAGCCATGATGCTGAATGAGTTGAAGTGGGTGTTGAAACTATAATTACACCTTACAGGTTTTTAAAACCTGTAAGGTGTAAAATTAAAACTCACAATTATTAGGTGTTCTTGGGAAAGCAATCACATCGCGGATATTTGTCATACCAGTTACAAATAATACTAAACGTTCAAAACCTAAACCAAACCCAGCATGTGGACAAGAGCCAAAACGGCGTGTATCTAAATACCAACTCATTTCTTCTGCTGGTATGTGCATGTCTTTCATACGAGTTTCTAATTTCTCTAAACGTTCTTCACGCTGAGAACCACCAATAATTTCGCCAATGCCAGGGAATAAAATATCCATAGCGGCTACTGTTTTTCCATCATCGTTCATACGCATGTAAAACGATTTGATGTCTTTTGGATAATCCGTTAAAATAACTGGCTTCTTAAAATGCTTTTCTACTAAGTAGCGTTCGTGTTCGCTTTGTAAATCAGCGCCCCAACCTTCAATGATGTATTGGAATTTCTTTTTCTTGTTGTGGTTTGATTCACGTAAAATATCAATCGCTTCTGTATAAGTAATTTTAGCAAAATCGTTACCTAAACAGAAATTTAGTTTTTCTAATAAATTCAATTCGCTACGCTCAGCTTGAGGTTTATTTTTTTCTTCATCCAACAAACGTTGAGATAAAAATTCAATATCCTCTTTGTTTTTATCTAATGCATAAGTAATCACATACTTCAGCATTTCTTCTGCCAAAGCCATATTATCTTTTAAATCATAAAAAGCCATCTCCGGTTCAATCATCCAAAACTCTGCTAAGTGACGAGTTGTGTTTGAATTCTCTGCTCGGAATGTTGGTCCAAATGTATACACATCACTAAATGCCATCGCCGCTAATTCACCTTCTAATTGTCCTGAAACTGTTAAGTTGGTCGATTTCCCAAAGAAATCTTGTTTATAATCAATATCACCGGTTTCTGTTAACGGTGGATTTTTTGGATCTAAAGTGGATACACGAAACATTTCGCCGGCACCTTCAGCATCACTGCTAGTGATGATCGGAGTGTGCATGTATACAAATCCTTTATCGTTAAAAAATTTATGAATAGCATAAGCCAACGTATGGCGTACTCTGAAAATAGCACCAAATGTGTTGGTACGGAAACGTAAGTGAGCAATCTCTCTTAAAAATTCTAATGAGTGTGCTTTAGGTTGTAATGGATATGAATTTGGTTTAGTTACATCAGACTCAGCATCTCCATAAATTTCAATTTCTGAAACAATAATTTCTACAGATTGACCTTTGCCTTGAGAAGCTACCAATTTTCCGGTAACACCAATACATGCGCCAGGAGTGATGCGTTTTAAAGTATCTGGATTTGTATTTTCAAAATTAACAACTGCTTGAAGATTATTGATACTAGAACCATCATTGATAGCAATAAATGAGTTATTACGAAATGTACGAACCCAACCTTTTACGTTTACTGTTTGGTCTATTTGCGTTCCTTTTAAAACTTCTTTAATTTTAGTACGTATTGTCATAGCTTGTAATTTGAGGAGGTGAAGATAAAGAAAAGTGTGGGTTTTGGAAAGGTTTTTTGTTGAATTTCGTCATTACGAGGGCTTTTTTGCCCGAAGCAATCTCACATTATAACAGCCTGTGTATGAGATTGCTTCACTTCGTTCGCAATAACGATAATTCTAAAAACCTTCCTATCTTTGTGTCAAATTTAATTCCAATGGAAAACCAAGTAGAAATACCTTACATTATATATATTGAAGGCACTCCAAATCCTGCTTCAATGAAATTTGTTGCTAATAAAGTATTGATTAACGAAAAAGGCGCAAGTGCCGAGTATAAAAATATCAGCGAAACACAAACTGCTCCAATTGCCAAACAATTATTTCAATTTCCATTTGTTAAAACAGTATTTATTGCCGGTAACTTTATTACCATTACAAAAACAGATGCTGTTGATTGGGATGATATTACTTTAGAGTTACGCTCATTTTTAACGGAATATTTAAATGCAGGTAATTTAATTGTAACTGCTTTACCAAAACAGGAAGTAGCGGTTGACAATACCTTTACTGAAAAAGTAATCATTAGTACCCAACATGTGGCTGCTAAAGATGAAGTGGAAGCAAAAATTATTGAAGTGTTAGATCAATACATTCGTCCGGCAGTAGAGTCGGATGGAGGTATGATTACGTTTAAAGAATTAAAAGACGGCGTGGTTACCGTGCAAATGCGTGGCGCTTGCAGTGGTTGCCCAAGCAGCACTTTAACTCTAAAAGCTGGTATTGAAGCGTTATTGAAGCGTTTATTGCCTGATGCGGTCAAGGAAGTGGTGAGCGAAGCGATGTAAAAAAACATTAGACCTTTCAGGTTTCTAAAACCTGAAAGGTCTTGATGTGTAATTTTTTACTTATCCGCGTAAGCAATACTTAATACGCTAATTTGTATTCCTACTATTTGTTGTAATAGTTGACAGCAGGCTTCAATAGTGGCGCCTGTGGTGATGACATCATCTACTAAAACAATGTGTTTGTTTTTAAAAATTTCGGGAGTAATTAGTTCAAATACGTCTTCTACATTTTCCCAACGTTCGTATTTACTTTTTTTAGTTTGTGTTGTTGTAAATTCTTTTCGTTGTAAAACACTCGTATTTAAAGAAATTTTTAATCCTTCTGATAAACCTCTGGCAAACTCTTCACTTTGATTGTAGCCTCTGATTTTTAATTTTTTAGAATGTAACGGAACAGGAATAATAAAATCAGCTTTGCTGATAATAGAGTTTTCTTTTAAATCTTCTGCATACCATTTTCCTACCAGTACAGCTAAATCTTTATTGTGCTTGTATTTAATAGCATGTAATACTTTTTGTATACTCCCCTTTTTTTGAAATAAATAAAAACTGCTGGCTAATAATAAAGGCGTTCTTCCATAAAATAAGGCATCAACAGGGTTGCGTTGTTGTTTATGAAAATTGGTTTTTGGGAGATTTAAATAACAGTAATTGCAAACTTGTTCTTCGTGTTTGTATAATGAATTTCCACACGATACGCAATTACGAGGATAAATAAGGGCTAAAAAATCCTGAAGCATTTATAATTTACCGGCTAAGGTGCAACTTAGTTTGTACTTATTTATTTTCCCCGAAAAATTAAACAATTCAACATATACTATATAAATACCTATTGGTGCTTTTTCGTTATCGTCGTTAATGCCATTCCAACTGATAACGCCATCTGTTGCTAATTGTTCGTTTTTTACCAAATGCCTTACTTGTCGTCCTTTGCTATCATAAATAAAAATATTAGCTGCTTTTCCTGCTTCATCTAATTTATAACTGATATTTAATACATCGTTATAGCCATCATTGTCAGGAGAAAATAAAGGATTAGATATTGAAACACCACTACCACCATCGGCTTGTAAATATTGTGAGTTACGATAAGCCGGTGTTGCAAAGCCAACGCTCTCGGAAGCGCTGTTCCAGTTTGTTTTATCATTTGTAGATCTGTTAAAATCAATACGTTCTAGAGATACTCCTTTGGTATTTGCCAATAAAGGAAAATGCATTTTACTGGTATATTTAAAATTATCTATCACATTAAAATTTGCATCACTTAAAGTAACCACATCATCATCCGTGTTCATACTGGGTAAATCCAATACATCTAAAAATCCTTTTGGGTTTGTGGTTAGGTATTGTTGTTTAACAGCCGCGCCATTTTCGCTAATAGCTAAATAACTTTCAGGAAACAACAAATAGCCATCATTTGTAATGATTTCAGTTTCCTTCAATGTAGATGTAAGAGTGTCCATTGAACCAATTCTTAAATCTTTTAAATTAATAGTTTTGTTACTTCGATTATAGAGTTCGACAAAATCAACACCACCAGTATTTGGATCAAATAAAACTTCATTAATAATAACATCATTTACCGAAGGAGCTTCAGGCAATGCAAAAGGTAAAGATCCATTAATCAATGGATTGCCAACACAGTCAGTAATGCCATTTAAAACATTGACCGTATAAATCATACCTAATTGAATGGGAGATGACAATTTTAAAATTGCTTTTTTAAATTCAGGAGCAACGGCTTTTACAAAGCTCGGTGTAGTTAATCCGTTGTCAAACGTGTAGTTAAATGGATTAGATAATGTTATACTATCTAAAGGTTCTGTAAATAAAAGTGCAATGGTATCTGCCGTAATAACAAGCACTCTATCCAAAGTTGGTGAAGTTACATCAGGATTATTTGTAACAACAGAATTAGCATTATTTGGTGTTCCACCATTTGGGTTTATGCTGGCGTGCCAGTTGCTTTGTCCACCACAAGGATTGTTTGCATCTATTTGTTCTAAGCTCCAGCCGCCATCTGCTTTATTGGCATCATTATACCAAGATGCTGAATAAGATACAGAACTAATAACAATATTATTTGTATCACGTAAAGTGATAGTTGTACCACTATTAAGCAAAGACGGGAAACTCGGCACTTCATAAACTACAATACCAAAATTGTTATAAAACTGATTGTAAGAATCGCTGCCGGCTAAAACTACGTATCCATTTGGCACTATAGTTATATCGGGTAATTTTTTTGAAGTGATTAAACTCGAAAAACTCCAGTTTTTTAAATTGATGCTAAAATTGGTTCTGTTTTTTAATTCAACATATTCCAGATTTGGTAAATTAATTGAAGGATCCGGATCGGGCATTAATTCATTAATCACCACATCGTATGGTTTTGCATGATAATAAGAAAATGCTTTAGTGTTTGGAGATAATATATTTCCACTACAATCTGTTATTCCTGTAACACTAACGGTGTAATTGGTAGCATTGATTAACTTGTTGGCAAGTGTAAGAGTAACACACATATTTGCTGATGTGCCAGAGGCATTAATTGGAGAGCCAACTCCACCATTAATGCTATAATTGGAAGAGGTATTTAGTTGTGAAACCGAAATGGCATCATTAAAACATATTGAAATATGTAAAGAATCAAGAACGATTATTGAACTTATTTTTGGGGCAATAACATCAGGTGCTAATGAGAAAACAGAATTTACAAAACCCGGTGTTCCACCGTCGGCATCATTAGAGCCTATCCAGTTTGTTATTTGAGAACAACTGAAATTCAGATTCGGATTAATTTGCTCTAAGGTATAACCGCCATTTTTCTTAACAGCATCCTGATACCATGTATCTTTATAATTAACACTATCAATAAATACTCCGGCGTTTGTTTTTAAGTATAAATTATCACCGGCATTATTTAAAGATGGAAATGAACTTACTCCCACTTTATTTGTATACCCTAAAGCTGTAAATTGTGCGGTATCTGCTACCGGACAAATAATAACGTAACTGTTAGGTGGCATCACATAATTACCTAAAGTTGCTCCTGAACCTGTATAACTATCCGACAAGCGTAATCCGTTTAAGTTAAAGGTATTGTTGCTTCTATTGTATAATTCAACAAACTCTGCATTTGTTAAATTAATTACCGGAGATGGATCAGCAAAAATTTCATTAATTACAAGGTCTTTATAAGCTATGGTAACAGGTGCAATATAGGAGAAAGAAGTTGTTGCTGTTGTTATGGCATTTGAAGATAGATCCTGAACATTTGTAACGGTAAGTGTGTTGGCTACAGCATTTGTAAATGCAGTGGCAAAGGTTAAATGTACTAATGATAAGTTTGATACATCGCGCAGAGCAGATGTTGGGTTACCGAGTGAATTATCAACGGTATAATTTCCAATTGTTTGAGATGTAGTTAAATCAACATTTTCGGAAAACAAAACATCTAGTTGTGTATTAGAAATAACAGTATTACTCACAATACTTGGAGGAGCAACGTCGGCAATAATAGTGGCTACATTAATATCATCAAAAATATGTTTTCCGAAAAAACTTGCCGTAGATTGTTTGATAACAAAGCCAAAAATTGTTGAAGTTGTAAATGTTCCATCTATGATTGATCCTTCTGAAATATAATTCGCTCCTGTTCCGGACATATCTCTTTCTAAAATAAAAAGATTGGTGTTGGTTCGTGTAACTTTAATTTTTATTAAATTATTAGAAGAACTCGAAATACTTGCATTAGCACCATCAATAATAACAGCTTGTGTTCCTGCTGTGCTTTTGTATAACGAAATATCATCTGAGCTATTTCCTATTCTCACAAAATAGCCATTAATAGTAGTTGCCAATAAATTTGAATTATCAGACATTAAATAGACATCAACATAATTAGATCCGGATGTTGCAAATTGTAGGTTTAACCAAAACTCCCAGATACAGTTTGAGGTTAAAGTATTAGTGGTACTAATATAAAAGAACGAGTTAGTAGTTGTATTTGCTGACTTTAACTGACCTGTATTAACCGAAAAATCGGTTGCCGCACTTACGGTCCATGTTGGATTTGATGTGAAATCCCCATCGCTAAAATTCTCGCTGATTTGTGCAACTGAAAAATCATATAGTAAAAGAGATAATATGAAGCAAAAAATGCGGGTCATCCTTAAAAAGTTATGAAAAACTAAAATAAGAAATTTTTTTGATAGCGAACAAATTGACATCTTTGCAACTCACGATTTAACCTTAATTTAAAAATGAAAATTGCAGTAGTAGGTGCAACAGGTTTAGTAGGCACAAAAATGTTAGAAGTATTAGCGGAAAGAAATTTTCCATTAACGGAATTAATTCCTGTAGCTTCAGAAAAATCAGTAGGTAAGGAAATAACATTTAAAGGGAAGAAATATAAGGTACATTCTATGGCAGATGCGATTGCTGCTAAACCTCATATTGCTTTATTTTCGGCAGGTGGAAGCACTTCTTTAGAATGGGCTCCTAAATTTGCGGAAGCAGGGATTACTGTTATTGATAATTCAAGTGCGTGGCGTATGGATGCTACTAAAAAATTAGTGGTTCCTGAAATTAATGCGCATGAATTAAAGTCAACAGATAAAATTATTGCTAACCCTAATTGCTCAACCATACAAATGGTAGTAGCATTAAACCCCCTACACAAAAAATATAAAATTAAGCGTGTGGTGGTTTCTACTTACCAATCGGTAACAGGAACCGGTGTGAAAGCCGTTGATCAATTAATGAACGAGCGTGCAGGTAAAGAAGGAGAAATGGCCTATAAATACAAAATTGATTTGAACGTGATTCCTCAAATAGATGTGTTTACTGATAATGGGTATACCAAAGAAGAAATGAAAATGGTAAACGAAACCAAAAAAATTATGGGAGATGATTCTATTCGTTTAACAGCAACTACAGTTCGTATTCCGGTTATGGGCGGGCATAGTGAAAGTGTGAATATTGAATTTGAAAACGAATTTGAAGTAAAAGATATTTTTGAGATGATGAATAATACAAAAGGCGTTATTTTACAAGATGATATTGCTAATCAGATTTATCCGATGCCGATGAATGCGCACAACAGGGATGAGGTTTTTGTAGGGCGAATTCGTAGAGACGAAACGCAACCTAAAACATTAAATATGTGGATTGTATCTGATAATTTACGTAAAGGGGCAGCGACTAATGCTGTGCAAATTGCGGAGTATTTACTCGAAGCTAAGTTGGTTTAACTTTTTGCCGCACTAAGTGAAGTGCAAGTGAGGGAAGGACATAAAAAAAGCTGCTGTGCCCATCCCCGTATAAAGCACAGCAGCTAATTGTATTGGTTTAAACTAAACAAAACCTATGATAAAGAACTGGTATAAAATTAATACCTAAACCAAGCAAATAAAACCACAAACTAATAAGTGGTTGGTTTTATTTGATAAGTGGTTACAAAACGGTAAATAAATGGAATTAAAAAGTCCTTCTGCTATCAATCAGAAGGACTTTTTGTTTACTCAGGTTTGCTGTTTAATTTATAATGTTGTTTAAAATTAAAAACCGTTTGCTTTTTGCAAACCGAACGAAAACCTGAGTAAATGTAGTATAAGGTACATCTATTTTTATTGAAAATAAATAAGTGCTCTTGCTTATTTGATAACTGTATAGATTTTATCGAAAACTGATTTTATATTATTTTCAAAGAATGTATACCGTTTTGAGTAATACCTAATAAAAAACCCTTCTGCTATCAATCAGAAGGGTTTAATTGCTTGAGAAACGGATTGTTGTTGTTTAATAAATTGCTCGTAATCCAGGTCTTTTAGAATGAAATTAATTTTACACCTATGGTAAATGGATATAATTCCGGACCTTTTCCGTTCTCAAACAATGGGGTTAATGCATAATCCGCATATATTGTAAGGTTGTGGTAACCAATACTTGCATGTGCGTTTACTCTGAATGGATTCAAATTATAATCATCTTTTTTAACGTATTTAATTGTTCTGCCGTTTTGTTCTACTATTTGTCGTGTGCGAGAGCCTAATTTATAACCGCCAATTACCCCAAAAGCAATATGAAAAGCTTTTTTTGGATTTTTATGGGTATTAAATTCTAATAATACCGGAACATTAATAAATGTGCTTTTAAGTCTGTTTTTTTGATAACTAAAGGTGTTTGTAGAATCAATTACACCATGTGTATAACTTGAATCCGGATTCAGGCGGGTTTTGTTGCTAAATTCATATTGGTTCCATTCAAACCCTAACCCAACAACTAAATTCACATA
>JAEUTR010000174.1 GCA_016787365.1 Bacteroidia bacterium | reverse complement strand
GAGTGTTTTCCGGGATTAATAATTTTAACATCTCTCTTTTTGACACGACTATTTGTTATGGCAGTCAAGCCTATCTTCAAATAGGGAATTCCAACTCTCAATTAAGCTATGCTGCCTTTAGTAATTCAATTCAAATTACCCCATGGCAGACGGGCGGTTCTGGTAATATAGCATATAACACTTCACCATTGACATTTAACGATAGTATAATAACAATTAGGGCTGTAAGTGGTTATTCCAATTGTGTGGGAAATTCCTTTTCTAAAATAAAAAACATTAAAGTTCTTCCTTTGCCGTCTTCTACTTTAATGAGTCTATTGTCTGATTCGATATGTTATCAGGAGTCAGCAAAAATGATGTTAGCGCCTTGTACTAAAGGCACGACTTATTCAGTAAAAAGGCAAAACAATACTACTGTTCATACATTTACGGCGCCTACAGGTAGCAGTTATTATTATGATCTTGGCTCTATCTCTAATTCATTGGGTTATTATTATTCGGCGATAGATTCCAACGGATGTAGTATTGCAACCTCTCCTCTACTTAAGGTAAAAGTAGATTCTATGTGGGTCGAACTTCAAACATTATTTCCTGCTACTTTGCCAGGCGATACTTTGATTTTAAAAAACACATCTGTTGCCACCAATTATATGTGGAATTATTCATCAGGCACGCATGTACTAAGTAATAATGACAGCGTAGTTAAGTTAAAATACGCAGCATTAGGAGATTATTATATCCGACTTTATGCTGAAAATAAAACTGGATGTAAAGATTCATTACTATATCATATAAGTGTTTATAATAATTTAAATCAAGGTTCTGGTCAACTTACTTGTTTTTCTGACACAACGGCTGTTGAACAAAATCTAAATAGATTACCGCGTTCTAGTTATTATATGCTAACAAATAACTATCATAGATTTCATACAGATATTTATGAAAACTATTACTTAGCTGAAAATAATTATTTGTTTGGAACAGACCCTAATTATGGAGGACTTCATTTTAAATTATATAAATATGATAGTAATGGAATTTTAAAATGGACAGTAATGCCAAATTTCTCGTCTATAGCTTTAGGTCCAAGTGGCCATTATGTCTATACTACTGTTGGATCGGTATCATCTGACAAAAAAGGTAATATATATATAACTGGAAATTTTAGAGGGCGTTTACTTAAGATAGGAAATGTTTCCAGATATTTTAATAATCCTAATAGTAATGGTCTTGTTAATGCCTTTATAACGAAAATTGATTCAAACGGAAATTGCAAATGGATTTTAGCAATGGAAAAAAATAATGGTGGTTATTCTTATCCTCCAGCAAGTATAGGGGCTCTTTCTGCAAATCATCAAGATGCAATTTACTTTAAAGCCGACTTTGTAACTAATGCTGTTTTCACAAATACAATTATAAATACTTTAGGAGATTATAGTTATCTCATGGTTATAGATTCCTTAGGTAATTTTAAACGAATGAGTCCTTTATATAATTCTGATTATGGTCAAGGAAGTTTTTACTCTGTTAATTTTACAAGTGGTAATTCTTCTGATATTTTTAATTACGAAGATAAAATGATTAGGTTCAAAGATAAATTAATACATTATGCATACACAACTAGACCCTCTGTTCAGTTATTCGGAGGCAATATAATAAATGCCGCTTCTGTTCCAGGTTACGTAAGTTGTTCACTAATGTCTTATGTAATTATTACCGACACCATGGGCAATTTGCTTAACTATTTTAAACCTGCTGTGCTTTATGACTCCCTTATAAATAATTCCAACATTATAAACTATAGTTATTTATCTCAATATCAGCCCAACATTAGTATTGATTCCTCTGGATATTTATATTTTCAGTGGAATTCAGGTGATAGGTTTGAAAATACGTTGAATAACACTTACTACAATTATAATTTCACAAAAGGACATTATAACAATCTGAATCTCATGTTAAGATTTAATAATAATAGTGAAATTAAAAAAACTGATCCTTTTTCTGTAATTGCTAAATATGATTTAGCTGGAAATTTATTATGGCATAAAGAAGCTGATTATGTCTATACAAAATCAATAATTGCTAATAACGATGGTAATATATATGGATTAGCTCGATTTAATAATTTAGCTGCATTTAGATCTGCAGATGGCAACAATCAAATGATAACAACAAAAGATAGTTGTAACCAATTGTTATTTTATTCCTATGATGGTAATGGTAATTTTTTATGGGGTAAAACATTTAATCCTGTAGCCAACGGTTGTCAATATCCAGGTGAGTTATTAAAAAAAGATACTTGTAACAATAATTTATATTTTTCAGCAGGCTTTGACACTACTGTCACTTTTGCTGGAAAAACATATTCACAAACTACTAAAATGAATATTTTTAAATTCAGTCCAGATGGAAGTTGCAGTGAAATAAATTGTATTACTACCTCAACTCTTGTTACTGATATTAAAAATAATATTGCTCAAATAGCAAATAATTTTAAGGTTACACCTAATCCTAATAAAGGACAATTCAATATTCACTCAAATAGTAAAGAAGAATTATTTATACAGATATATAATAGCACAGGACAATTAGTACTGGAAACTACCATACAACCTGGTATATCTGAGATAATGTTTGATATTCCAAATAGTGGCGTATATTATATTATGGCAAAAGGAAAAACAATAAAAGAGGGGCAGAAAATATTAGTTATTCACTAGTTGATCATCATCTGTAAATAAAAAGGTTCAGCAATTGCTGAACCTTTTTTGTAACTTACTTCTTCTCAATCCACTTCCTGGCATTCACAAAAGCTTCTAACCAAGGAGAAACCTCATCGTTTCTTTCTGGATAATTAGCCCAGTTCCAAGGGAATGTAGAACGTTCTATGTGTGGCATCATCACTAAATGTCTGCCCGTTGTATCACACATCATGGCTGTGTTAAAATCAGAACCATTTGGATTTGCAGGATAATTAGCATATGCATATTTAGCCACAACGTTGTATTTATCTTCTGTATAAGGCAATTTAAATTTACCTTCTCCATGAGAAATCCAAACACCTAAAGTTGCTCCTTCTAAAGAAGATAACATCACCGAATTATTTTTTTGAATTTTCACTGATGTAAACCCACTTTCATGTTTAGCAGAAGTATTATGGTGCATTTTTCCGTGAACTTCATGCTCAGGATTAACCAGTTCTAATTCCATCATTAACTGACAACCATTACAAATACCTACTGATAAAGTATCTTCACGTTTGAAGAAATTCTTTAAAGCGGTGTTTGCTTTTTCGTTATATAAAAATGCACCAGCCCAACCTTTAGCCGAACCTAATACATCAGAATTTGAGAATCCACCAACAGCACCAATAAACTGAATATCTTCTAAATTTTCTCTACCCGAAATTAAATCAGTCATGTGCACATCCTTCACATCAAAACCTGCTAAATACATCGCATTAGCCATTTCACGCTCTGAGTTCGAACCTTTCTCTCGAATGATGGCGGCTTTAGGGCGCTTCTGCCCTTCGACTCCGCTCAGGGTGACGTCGCTTAATTTTCCTGTAAAATGAGTAGGAAATGTAAACTGTAATGGCTGATTTTTAAAGTTATTGTAACGCTCTTGCGCCATTCCATTTTTAGATTGTTTTGAATCTAATAAAAAAGACGTTTTATACCATGTATCTCTTGTTTCAGACACATTAAATGTAAAAGTATCAGCATTGTTTTTAATCGTTACAGAATTTCCTTCTACAACTGATCCAATTTTGAAAACCTCAACATTATGTTTTGCAAACTCAGCTTCAACAGAAGCATCTGCTTGAAAAACTACTGCAATGTTTTCGTTGAATAATGCTTTAACTGTATCACTTTCTTTTAAAGCCGATAAATCATAATTCGCTCCTAAGTTTACATCAGCAAAACATAATTCTAATAAAGTAGTAACTAAGCCACCGCTTCCCACATCATGTCCTGCATGGATTTTACGATCTTTAATTAAATCTTGTAAAACATTAAATGTCTTTTTAAAGAATGCGCCGTCTTTAATAGTAGGTACATCTGTACCAATTTTATTTAATACTTGCGCAAATGATGAACCTCCTAATTTAAATGAATCTTGAGATAAGTTAATGTAATAGATATTTCCACCGTTACGTTTTAAAACTGGCTCAACAACTTTAGTAATATTAGAACAATTTCCTGCGGCTGATATAATAACCGTTCCTGGCGCAATGACCTCATCGTTAGGATATTTTTGTTTCATCGATAATGAATCTTTTCCGGTTGGAATATTGATTCCTAATTCAATGGCAAATTCAGAACATGCTTTTACAGCTTCATATAAGCGAGCATCTTCACCTTCGTTCTTACAGGCCCACATCCAGTTAGCTGATAAGGATACCGATTGCATTCCATCTTTTAATGGAGCCCAAACTAAATTAGATAACGATTCTGCAATAGCAGTTCTTGAACCTGCTGCTGGATCTATTAAAGCAGAAATTGGCGAATGACCAATTGTCGTAGCAATACCTTCTTTACCTTTGTAATCTAAAGCCATTACACCCACATTGTTTAATGGTAATTGTAATGGTCCAGCACATTGTTGTTTAGCTACTCTTCCACCTACACAACGGTCAACTTTATTCGTTAACCAATCTTTACAAGCTACCGCTTCTAATTGTAATACTTGATTTAAGTAGGAAGGAATGTTTGCTGTTGAATACGTTAATTCTGAATAATTTGTTTTAACGGTTTTGTCCGTCATAATGGTTTTTGGAGAGCTTCCAAAGAAATCTTCTAAAGCATAATCCATTGGTTTTAAACCAGTAGTTTTTGATTGGAAGGTGAAACGATGATCGTTAGTAACATCACCTACTTGATACATTGGAGAACGCTCACGATCTGCAATGCGTTGCAAGGTATCAATATCTTTTTGGCCAATCACTAAGCCCATACGTTCTTGTGATTCGTTACCAATAATTTCTTTGGCTGATAAGGTTGGATCACCTACCGGTAATTTATCCAAATCAAGTAAACCACCAGTTGCTTCTACTAATTCAGATAAACAGTTTAGGTGTCCACCAGCACCATGATCGTGAATTGATACAATTGGATTATTATCGCTTTCTACTAAACCACGCACCGCGTTAGCCGCACGTTTTTGCATTTCTGGATTAGAACGTTGAATGGCATTTAATTCAATACCCGAACCAAAAGCTCCTGTATCAGCAGATGACACCGCTGCTCCACCCATACCAATACGGTAATTCTCTCCACCTAAAATAACAATCTTATCGCCTGCTTTAGGTTCCTTTTTAATTGCTTGGTTTAATTTACCATAACCAATACCACCCGCTTGCATAATCACTTTATCGTAGCCAATCTTACGGTTGTTCTCGACTCCGCTCGAACTGACAGTTTTTTCTTGATGTTCAAAGGTTAATACAGAACCAGTAATTAAAGGCTGACCGAATTTATTTCCAAAATCAGAAGCTCCGTTAGATGCTTTGATTAAAATATCCATGGGTGTTTGATACAACCAAGGTCTTTCGCTCATTCCTTTCTCCCACTCTCTTCCACTCTCTAAACGAGAGTATGAAGTCATGTAAACCGCAGTTCCTGCCAATGGCAAAGAACCTTGTCCACCTGCTAAACGGTCGCGAATTTCTCCACCCGAACCAGTAGCTGCTCCATTAAATGGTTCAACCGTTGTTGGAAAATTATGCGTTTCGGCTTTTAATGATAAAACCGATTCAAATTCTTTTTCTTCGTAAAAATCTGGTTTATCAGCACTCTTAGGAGCAAATTGAACTACCTTAGGTCCTTTTACAAAAGCCACATTGTCTTTATAAGCAGAAACGATATCGTTAGGATTGGTCTCTGATGTTTTTTTAATTAATTTGAAAAGTGATGTTGGTTTTGTTTCTCCATCAATCACAAAGGTTCCATTAAATATTTTATGACGACAATGTTCTGAGTTTGCCTGAGAGAATGCAAAGATTTCAGAGTCGGTTAATTTGCGGCCTAGTTTAGTCGATAAATTATTTAAGTAATCTACTTCTTCGCTGCTTAAAGCTAAACCTTCTGATTTATTGTAAGCCGCGATATCAGTGATTTCTAAAATTGGTTCAGGTTTAATATTAATGGTATAAATATCCTGATTCAATTCACTGTACTTTTGAGACAACATGGGGTCAAAACCATTGAAATCAGAATCAACTTTTTCAAATTCTTCAATTCGGATAATACCAGTAATGCCCATGTTTTGGGTAATTTCAACTGCATTCGTACTCCAAGGCGTAATCATAGCAGCACGTGGGCCAACAAAAAAATCCGTTAGAACGGATTTCTCTATTTTATGAGCACCACCAAATAGCCAGTTTAATTTTTGAACGTCTTCTGAAGAAATAGAATCTTGTGTTTGAACTGCGAAAACAGTGTTGGATTGGTTTCCGAAGAAATGAATCATATATAGAGATTTTTGTGTGATTTTTGAAGGTACAAAGTTAACTTTATAGAATTAATTAGCCAATTAGAAAATCATTATTTATCCATAAAAATCAACATAATAAGTCGAAAATGTGAATAGATTTAATCTTTGTTTAACCACATAGATACATAGTTTTTAATTAGTACGAAGTTAAATATAGACATGAAGCTATGCTTCATGAAAACTAGAACTAGCTATGTGCAAAACAAAGTTCTATCTCAGTCTCACTTATACAATAATTCTATGCTTCTATGTGGTTAAACCATTTGTTTCCGTTAAAAAGGCTAAAAACAAAAAAGGCTCGGTATAATACCGAGCCTTTTAATTTATTTTTGCGGAAAATTATTTTCCTCCTTGCATTGCTTTTAATTCTTCCATGGTCATCAATTTATAACCATCTGTCGATAGTTCAAATTTTGAATCAGCAACCGGTTCAATAGAAACTTCTTTAGCCACTAATTTAAATTTCATTCCACCTTGTCCGCCCGCATATTCAAAAGGCATTCCTTTTAATCCCTTCATAAAACCTTGCCCTCTACCTTTTCCTTCTTTATTAGTATTTTCAAATTTATCGCAATACCATACTTCCATTTTATCTTCTTTTTTATCTTTACCTATAACAGTAACAATAGCTTTTTTGCATTCGTAACCTGCAATAGTTTTTGTCTCTGTTGTGTATTCAATTTTTGGATCAGCAGGTTTATCTTTTTGTTTTGCCTCTTCTTTTTCCATTTCCTCTTTGGTTTGTTTTACGGCAATTTTGTTTCCCATCTGTTCCATTAACATTAACATACCTTTATCGTCTGCTAATGTTTGATTTGTAAACATCATGGATGTCATTTCAGACAAAGATTTACCATTTTTAAAAGTTACCTTTGTTTCCATATCTCCAATCATAGCTGCCTGTTCAGGAGGCAAGCCTTCAATTTTCATATCGTAAACAATATATCCTTCTTTAATTTGAGCGTTTAATGACAATGCTGATAACGCAACAACAGCAAGCGTAGAGAATAATTTTTTCATTTGTGTTTGTTTTTTTAATGTATCCTAAATCGAATACGTTTATTTTAGTTTGTTGTTTTCAATTGGTATGCCAATTTACAAATTAGATAGTTTATAATTGTGAAAATATGCTAAATGGTAAAATGAATTGATGAATTATAATGGAATGCTGATAGCTTCAACAGGCTCAGTTACCATAAAATTTATTTTTGAATGTCTTCAAATAGTTTCTCCATTTCCGGACGGGTAACAATTTTATAAAAAGCAGGAACTTCAAATACATCGTCTTTTATTTCCTCTTTTTTAACTGCTGTTGCCGTAAAACACATTTCCAAGCCTAGCTTTTTTAAACGGTATTGCATCAACATGCCTTTAATTTGTTTATACGGACCAATATTATTAATACTGTCTAAACCCAGTTCATCTGTATAATACACATCAAAAGTATTAGAAGGGTCTGATATAAAACTCGCTTTTACTTTTTTACAATTATATCCTGCAATTTTTTTTGTCTGTTTGGTTTCCTCTAACTTTAATTCATAATCTTTATTTTCCTGAATTAAATCGGCTTCCGTTTGAATACAGGCATTTTTTATGTCCATAAATTTAACCATTTGGGTTAATGTTTTTTTACTTGGATCGCTAATAAAAATGGTATTAAAAATACCCATAGTACTCATTTCAAGCTGAAGTTTATTCTCCTTAAATTTTACGGTTGCCGATCCGGGTGCCAAACCAGCCATTGGATGAGATGCGTCTACCACCTCAGCATTATATTCAATCAAACCTTCGGTAAGTGAATTTTCGGTTCTGCCTGAATTACCGCATGATGCAAATACACATAGAAAAACAAGGGCAAAAAATACAAATATTCGGTTAGTTGCTATCAAAAGGATAAATTAAAGAAATCGAAAGATAATCATTTGGATTAAACCGACAAATTAATAACCTAATATTTTTAACATCGACTTGTAGCTTTGTTCTTTGGCAAATAATTTAGTGGTTATTTTCCCTTCTTCATCTTTATCTATTAATACATGCTTAGGAGCAGGAACCAAACAATGCTGTGTGCCTCCATATCCACTTAAGGCTTCCTGATAAGCTCCTGTATGAAAAAATCCTACATATAAAGGTTGCTTATCTGTTTTTGAAACTTTTGGTAAAAATACCTGATTAGTATGCGCCTCGCTGTTATAATAATCCATACTATCGCAGGTTAAACCTCCTAAGTTAACCGGCACATAAGGTTTATCCCAATTATTAACAGCCAATAGAATAAAACGTTGATTTATACCCCAAGTATCCGGAAGTGTAGTGATAAATGAACTGTCAATCATATACCACTGCTCTCTATCGTTTTGTTGTTTCTGATCAATAATTGAGTATAAAGTTGCTCCGCTTTCGGCTACTGTAAACGAGCCAAATTCTGTAAATATGTTTGGTTCATCCAATTCATGTTGTACACAAAACGACTTTACCTGAGCTATAATTTCTTCTACCATATAATCGTAGTTGTAATCAAAGCTTAAAGAAGTACGAATGGGCATACCTCCACCAATGTTTAAAGAATCCAGAGTCGGACAAATTTTCTTTAATTCTTTATAGATATTCAAACACTTGTTTAATTCTGTCCAGTAATAAATGGTATCCTTAATCCCATTATTTATAAAAAAGTGAAGTAACTTCAACTCAAACTTCGGGTTATTTTGTATCTTCTCCTTATAAAGACTAATGATGTCCGTGTAGCGAACGCCAAGTCGGGATGAATAGAAGGCAAAAGAAGGTTCTTCTTCAGTACTGATTCTTATTCCGAGTTGACATTTAGGGACTTTTACATTCTTCTTATAATGGTCAAACTCATCCAAATGATCCAGAACCGGGATAACATTATAGCCGTCATTTAGTAATTCGGAGATATATTGTTTGTAGTTGGTTTTCTTGTAACCATTACATATAATAAAGGTATCCTTGGTAATTTTCTTCTTTTTAATTTGCTCACGGATAATCTGAATATCGTAGGCCGAAGAGGTTTCAATATGTACATCATTCTTTAATACCTCATCCAAAACAAAACTAAAGTGAGAACTTTTGGTACAATAACAGTATACATACTTCCCTTTATAATCGGCTTTGGCCATAGCCACATTAAACATACGCTTGGCCTTTTGTATTTGCGAAGTTATTTTAGGTAAATACGTGATTTTTAATGGAGTACCGTATTGTTTAATAATATCCATTAAAGGAATATCGTTAAAATACAATTCATTATCAACTACTTCAAACGATTCCTGGGGGAAATCGAAAGTTTGCTCAATTAAGTTCTGATATT
>JAEUTR010000412.1 GCA_016787365.1 Bacteroidia bacterium | reverse complement strand
TCATATCAGCTATAGTAGTTAATGTGGTAAAGGCATCTGTAATTTTTTGTTCATCTGCATCTGTAATTATTGCTGTGCCACATTCCACCAATTCAACCCATTCCGTTTCCGGACGCAAAATCACACATGGTTTCTCGAAATAAAACGCTTCTTTTTGAACACCACCACTATCAGTCATTACTATTTTACAATTTTTCTCCAATGCAATCATTTCTAAAAACGAAACAGGTTCAATGATTTTAAAATGTGTACTTGCTTTAATTTTTTGATGTAATTCGTTATCTAAATTAAATTCCAATAATTTGGCAGTTCTTGGATGCAAAGGAAGTAAAATATCTAATTGTTGTTGTTCACTAATTTTATATAAAGCACTAAATAAAGCATTTAACCTTATTGGCTCATCTGTGTTATTATTCCGATGAATAGTAGCCAAAATAAAATTATTCTTCTGTAAATCATTTTTTGCAATAACCGTAGTTTTTTGTTCTGCAATTTCACTAAAATGCAGACTGTTATCATACATCACATCACCACTATGATATATTTTTGGATTATTCGCATGATAAGGTTTAGTGTTATTGGTCTTAAATCCTTCATTCAATAAATTTTGAAATCCTGTTTTTGTTGGAGAAAATAATAATGTAGAAACATGATCACACATTATACGATTTATTTCTTCAGGCATGGCCTTATTAAACGAACGCAAACCGGCTTCAATATGTATAACCGGAATATGAATTTTACTTGCTGCAATCGCCCCTGCTAATGTAGAATTAGTGTCTCCATATAATACAATGGCATTAGGTTTTTCAGCTATCAGAATTTCTTCGATACCGGAAAGCATAGTAGCTGTTTGCTTACCATGACTTCCACTACCTACATTTAAATTATAATTTGGTGAAGGAATGCCTAGTTCATCAAAAAACACCTGACTCATATTTTCATCATAGTGTTGTCCGGTATGAACAATAACTTCGGTAATTGAATTGGAGAATTTATTTTTTATAGCGCGACTTAAAGCTGCAGCTTTAATAATTTGTGGTCTGGCACCTATAACTGTTACTATTTATATCATGTTTTTATTTCTCACTCTGTTTCGTCCTTCCACTTTTCATGTTCATAAAAGACATCATTATTTATAAAATTCCTTCGTCTGCAAAGCTTAAATAAGCCTGTTCTCCAATAATTAAATGATCTTGTAAGCTTATATCCATCAGCTTTGCACCTTCTTTCACTTTCTTTGTTAAAAACATATCTTCGTTACTAGGCTTTAAATTACCTGACGGATGATTGTGTGCTAAGATAATTGAACTGGCCAGATATTCTATGGCAGGTTTTAAAATTAAACGAACATCTACAACCGTTCCACTTATACCACCTCTGCTAATACACTCCGTTTTAATAACACTGTTACTCCTACTCATATATAAAACCCAAAATTCTTCGTGTGGTAAATCAGATAATTTAGATTTCAATAAGGAATATGCGCTTTTTGAAGAGGTTATTTTTATTTTTTGTTCAATAGATTCATCTGTTCTTCTTCTGCCCATTTCCAAAGCAGCAGCAATAGTTACAGCCTTTGCCTCCCCTACTCCTTTAAATTTTTTTAAATCACTGAGTTGTAATTTAGCCAATTGATTAATAGAGTTTTGGTGACTATTTAAAATACGTTGTGCCAATTGCACAGCTGTTTCATTTTTATTACCAGAAGCAAGTAAAATAGCCAATAATTCAGCATCCGAAAGCGATTGTCTTCCTTTAGCTACTAATTTCTCT
>JAEUTR010000114.1 GCA_016787365.1 Bacteroidia bacterium | reverse complement strand
GACTAAATGTTATAAAACAATACCTTTGGCACTTTGTTATTATACATTATGTTCGTACGATTCTTAATCTTCTTTATATTAATTGTTTTAGTAGAACTGTATTTTTTACAGGCTCTGAAAACCATAAGTGTGGATTACTTACCACAAAAACGCAAAATCATTTTTTGGATAGCAGGTATTTTAGCAGGTATTAATATTTTAATGAGCTCCGTCGCCATGTTTTATCCTCCACCTGAGTGGAATAACTCACTTCGGTTTATTTCTTCTGTATTATTAATATTGTTTGTATGTAAATTAATAGGCTCTTCATTTTTATTAATTGACGACATTATTCGTTTATTTAGATGGTTAATTAGCTTATTTAATAAACCAAAACATACTACCATTGAAGAAGGAGCTGCTCAAATTAGTCGTTTAAAATTTTTGAGCTATTTAGCAGTTACCTTTACGGTTATTCCTGCCTTTTCGTTTATATATGGTATGGTACGCGGTGCCTATAAATACCGAGTTCATAAAGTAAAAGTCAGTTCTCCTAATTTACCTGAAGCCTTTGAAGGGTTTAAAATTGTTCAACTATCTGATATGCATTGCGGTAGTTTTATGAGTCCGGATCCATTAATTAAAGCCTTTAATATTGTACTCGATCAAAAACCCGATGCTATTTTCTTTACCGGTGATTTAGTAAATAACGAAGCCATTGAAACCGAACCGCATTTAGATGCCTATAAAATGTTAAAGGCTCCGTATGGTGTGTATAGCATTTTAGGGAATCACGATTATGGCGACTATAAACAATGGGAAACTCCTGAAGCTAAAATTGCCAATCTTGAAAAACTAAAAGATATTCAAACCCAATCCGGATGGCGCTTATTAATGAACGAGCATGTGCCTATTGAAAAAGACGGACAAAAAATTGCCTTATTAGGTATCGAAAACTGGGGCGGTAATTTACGCTTCCCTCGTTATGGGAAACTGGATAATGCTCATGCTGGAACCGAGACTTACCCTTTTAAAATATTATTATCTCACGACCCTTCTCACTGGGATGTACAAGTTAGTCAAGAAAAAAAATACAATGATATTGATTTAACTTTAAGCGGGCATACACATGGTATGCAGTTTGGGATTGAAATTCCGGGCTTTAAATGGAGTCCTGTACAATATATATACAAACACTGGGCTGGTTTATACAAACAAGATAATCAATATTTATATGTAAATCGTGGTTTAGGTTTTTTAGGCTATCCGGGACGTTTAGGTATCTGGCCTGAAATTACGGTGATTGAGTTGACAAGGGCTTAAACTTAATTTGTCGGTTCGAGCGGAGTCGAGAACTGACAGATATTATTAAAATGCTTCTCGACTTCGCTCGAAGTGACAGTGTCTAAATAATAATTTATCACTTACCTTCTGTTAGTTTCTTAGCCTCATTAATATCCATGCGAATATTGTCTTTAAAAGCAGCTACAAAACAATCTTTGTACCCCAATTCTCTTAGTTTGCTTTGTTGCTTTGTTGCTTCTTCCATTGATTTGTAATTGCCGGATGTATATTTAAAAACTAACCCAACTTTATAAAACCAAACATCCGTTACATTAGGAAATTTTACTTTTGCATCCACTTCCTTATCAGTGGCGGCAAACTGAACTTTAAATATAATACCCGTTTTACCAACTTCTTTTTCCTGTTTAGGCTGTTCCACTTCTTTTACTGTTGCAGTATGAGTTGCAACACTATTTAAAGCATCTATCTCTTTTATTTTTTTGGAGGCATATGTATCTCTATCATTTTTTAATCCATTTGCCTTTTGATACAAATCCAATGCTTCTGCATAATTTTTATTTTTAAAATTAATATCTGCCATAGCAATAAACTGCCTGTATTTTTTATCCTGTTCTTCGGTTTCTGTTTTATGTTTTTGAACTTCCGCTAATGAATCGGCTTTGGCTTTTTTTAGTTCTGCTTCTTTAGCATTTGCAATAGATTCAGCCTCAATCTTGGCTTTTTGTTCAGCTTCTGCTTTAGCCTTTTCCTTTGCTACTTTATCTTCCAGTTCTTTATTTTCTTTTTTTACTTCCTCCTCAGCTTCATCTTCCATTTTTTCAGTCGCTTGCTCTTCTTTTACTTCAGCAATTGTATATTTTTCTTTTTCAAGTGGCGTTTGATTTTCCAGTTCATCAGTATAAGCTACTTTTACTCCTTCCTGTTCATCTTTATATTTCCTGAAAGCTCTGAAAAGGCAAGCAGCCAAATAATTCTGACCTTTTTCCGAACCTAAAAATTTTTCTTCCTGAGGGTTGGTTAAATAACCTATTTCAGTTAATACACTAGGCATAGATGTTCGCCACAAAACCCAGATACTTTGCCGATGAACACCTTTATCCACCCTACCCGCTTTTTTAGAATATTGCTCCTGTATTTTTAATGCTAGTCCTGCACTTTGAATCACATAACTGGAGGTATAATTACTCATAATAATGTAACTTTCCTCGCTGTTAGGATCAAAACCCTGATATTTTGTTTCATAGTTATCTTCCAATAACATAGCAGAGTTTTCTCTTTGTGCCACTTTCATTTTTCCTTCTTCATTTTTCAAACCCATTACATAGGTTTCTGAGCCAAATGGTTCAGGATTAGCTGTTTCTACAACAATTAATTTTCCTTTAGAATTTTTAAATGTTTTAGGACGCATTTTTCCGGTTTTTTTATCCTTTATCATCACTGGCTTTCCGGCAGCATTGCAATGAATCGAAATAAACAAATCGGCATTATTTTCGTTAGCAATTTTTGCCCTATCCTCTAATTCAACAAATACATCCGTTTTACGGGTAAAAATTACTTTAACATCTTTTATATTTTCCTCAATTAATTTTCCAAACTTTAATGCAACGGCCAAAGCCACATCTTTTTCTTTACAGCTAACCCCATTACAGCCAGGGTCTTTCCCTCCATGCCCCGGGTCAATCACAATGATTTTTACTTTTCGTTTCGGGTCGTCTTTATGAATATTAAATGAACAAAAAACAGCCATTATCACTGCCAGCAACAACAGTGATTTAAAAAAAATATTATATTTTTTTATCATCATATCTATAAAAAATAACTACCAATTAAACGAGTAATTGTTAGCTTTGTAAGTTTAGGTAAATTTAGCTCCAACAAGCCATCAATACAGTTAAACATATATTTTTTTTAATCTTATTATTGTTAATAAGTGCTGTAACTGCTATTTCTCAAACCGATTTAAAATCAAATAACACCAAAACAGTAAAACCTGCAAATAGTAAGAATTTACCTAAAGACTCTTTAAAAACCCCTCCCGTTTCAGTTCAACCGCTTCCTGATGACTCTTTAAAAACAGTTACTGTTGATTCTTTAAAAGAAGACGATAATGATGAGCCTTTAGAGCATCCTATTGTTTATAACGCCCGGGATTCGATAAGATACGAAGCAAAAGGAAATAAAATTTACCTATTTGGTGATGGTTTTGTTCAATATGAAGATATGAACCTGAAATCCGAATTTATTGAAATTGATAACGAAAAAAGTACCATCACAGCTTATGGAAAAAAAGATAGTTTAGGTAACCATGTTGGAACTCCAATAATGAAAGTGGAAGGTCAGGAATCGAGTGCCAGAAAAATCATTTACAATCTTAAAACCAGAAAAGGTAAGATTTATGATATTATGACCAAGGAAGGTGATTTATTATTAAAAGGGGCCGAAGTTAAAAAAGACAGTAATAATGTCGTTTACATGAAAAATTTACAATGTATTCCTTGTCAATTTGAAGACTCGAGAACAATTTTCAAGGCCAAAAAAGCAAAAATAATTCCTGATGATAAAATTGTAACCGGACCAATGTATCTCGAAATTGGCGGAGTACCAACTCCATTAGGATTACCATTCGGTTTTTTCCCAAACACAAAAAGAAGACATTCCGGAATTTTAATTCCGTTTTACGGTAATAGCGAAGCGCTTGGTTTTTATTTAAAAGATGGTGGTTTTTATTGGGGCATCAGTGATCAAACCGATATGACCATTAGAGGTGATATATATAGTAATGGAAGTTGGGGATTGAGAACATTAAATAATTACAATGTGAATTATAAATTCAACGGGACTTTATCATTGGGTTATTCCGAATTTAAAAATGGTGAAAGAGAAATCCCGAGTAGTTATTCAAAACAAAAAGATTTAGCTATTAACTGGAGACACTCTCAGGATCAAAAAAATAATCCTACTATACGATTTGGAAGCGATGTAAACATTCGAACTTCCAAGTATAATAAATACAATGCTCAAAATACGGGACAATACTTAACCAATACCTTTCAATCAAACATTAATTTTTCAAAAACGTTTAATATTGGAACGTTAAGCATAAATGCCCGACATGATCAAAATACTCAAACCAAATTAATGAATATTTCATTTCCGGAAGTAACATTTAATATTAATCGTTTTTATCCTTTTAAAAAGGAAAGCCGTGTAAAACAAAACCCTATTGATAAAATTGGGATTAGTTATTTACTGGAAGCCCGCAATACATTATCCGGAGCAGATACATCCATTTTTAAAGGCAATATTGGAGATAGTTTAAAATACGGATTCAGACATTCATTACCTATCTCAACCAATATAACTGTATTTAAATATTTTACATTAACTCCTGCTTTAAATTTAAGCGCAGTAATGTATACCAAAACCATCCGAAAAGAATTGGATACCGAGTCAAACAGAATTTACACTTCTGTCAATAGAAATTTTAAAACAGGATACGATGCTAATTTTAATACGTCTTTAAGCACAAAAGTATTTATGGATTATGTATTTAAAGGAAAACGTTTAAAACAGATACGTCATTTACTTATCCCTAGTGTAGCTTATACTTACCGACCTGATTTTGGAGAAGAACAATATGGTTTTTGGAGAGATGTTTTAAGTGATACTTTAAATAAATATAAAACCAAGTATTCTATTTTTGAAAACACCTTGTTTAACGGCCCGGCTCAAGGCACACAAAACAGCATCAACATTAATTTAAATAATAATCTGGAAGCTAAAATGCGTCAAAAAACAGATACCGGATTTGTTTACAATAAAGTTAGTTTGTTGCAAAATTTAAGTTTTAGCGGTTCATACAATTTTGCAGCGGATAGTTTTAAAATGAGTTTAATATCGATGACCGGAAGAACAAAAATATGGAAATACTTTGATTTGGTATTTGGGTCAACATTTGATCCTTACTATACAACGGTTGTTACAAATACATTAACCAACACAGATTATGCATATAGAACAAGTAGTTATTTAGTAAATACTAACGGAAGAGTTCTGGATTTTAAATCGGGAAACATTGCCATTAATGCTTCTTTTAGCTCAAGCTCAATTGTATCAAAGGCAAAAAAACCGGATTTAACCAATGCTGCCGAAAAAGGAGCTGCAACAACTAACACCGCGCAAGCTCAGGAAAGGTTACCCTGGAATTTAAATGTTTATTATAACGTCAACTTTAATAAAGTATTAGAGAAATTACAGGATATACAAACTCTTAATTTTAGTGGTGATATAAGTGTTACCAAATACTGGAAACTGGGATTAACAAGCGGGTATGACTTTACAAGCAAAAATTTGAGTTATACCAGTGTGAATGTTTACCGTGATTTAAAATGCTGGGAAGCCCGAATTGATTGGGTGCCCTTCGGATTTAGAAAAAGTTACAGCTTAACCATAAATTTAAAAACGAGTATGTTAAGCGATGTAAAAATACCACGACAAAGACAGTGGTATGACAACTTTTAATGAGCATTAAAGCTATGAAGTGTTCTTAATTGCTTTTTTAAAATATGGTATAACTCCGGTGCTTTTTGTGTTCCTATCCGATATGTAAATCCACTACTGTCTTTTAATTCTATAAACTCATTACCACTTGTAAAAAAACGAATAATTCCTCTGCTGTGCAGGTTATATACCGCTCTTCTAAAAATATGTTTTTTATATCTACTTCTTCTGATATGCGTAATGGTATCTAAATTTATTTTTACCCTTCGGGCTGTCCAAAAACCATCAATGATAATGTAACTGGAATATACCTGCGTATGTGTATGTAATATAAACGTTAGCATTGCCGAAAACAGCATAATCAGCATACCTAGTAAAAAAAATATTTTCCCCGAATGAGGAATATCCAATGCCGGATAATGGCCGATGCGAAAAATAGCTACCTGAACCGGTTTTGGGTTCTCGCTCCAATAATATCCCACAAAACAAAACAAAGCAATCACCGTTCGCCAAATCATACTCAAACGGTTATGACCCATGTATTGTTTTTCGTCAAATATGCGTTTATCCGTTAACAAGTGCAATGATATTGTTTTATCAAATTTACAAAAAATAAATTCAAGCTAGATGCTTTTTTGCATCATAACAAATAACTCTCTACCATCTCTTGGTTTAATAGAATTATAACAAGATTCCATTTTAATGATATGAAAGGTTTCAGAGAACAAAGAATCATACTCGTTTTTGTTACCTCCAAACGGAGGTTTATCCGTATTTAAAGGATCGTTAAACAATAAGCCTACCAGTTTACCATTTGTTTTTAGTAGACTATGCATATGGGTAACATACTTTTTTCGCAATTCAGGATTAATGGCACAAAAAAATGTTTGTTCTATAATTAAATCATACTGTCCTTGATGATCAAAAAAATCTTGCTTTATCAATTGGTTATCCGGAAAATCAGGTATACGGTTTTTAATGCTTTTTAATGGTACTTCAGCAAAATCTAAAACATACACATTTTTATATCCTAATCTATAAAGAAATTCAGCCTCATAGGCATTCCCTGCGCCGGGTATTAAAATGGTTAAGTTTTTATTATCCAATTGTTCTATATAATTTTTTAAAGGAGTTGATACATCTCCTATATCCCATCCAAAATCATTGGTTTCGTACCTGTTGTTCCAAAATTGTTCCGTTAAATGATCCATTATCTTTTTTTGTAAAATTAAAATTTAATTCACTAACTTTCTATCATAATATTTTAAATGCTTAAAAATCCTGTCATAGCTTTTTTAAAATTGATTCGCATAGAGAATCTGTTAATTATTGCCATAACTCAATGGTGTATCAAATATTTAGTGTTTGCGCCCGTTAATGAATTTTCGAAATTTACGCCTGTATTATTTACAATTTCTTTATTAAGTACTTTATTAATTGCCGCCGCCGGTTATATCATTAATGATTATTTTGATGTAAAAACAGATAAAATTAACCGACCCGAAACCGTTGTTATTGATGTCATCATTAAACGGCGCTGGGCCATGATATTACACATTATATTTAATGCTATTGGATTAATGCTTGGCTTATATCTGGCATTAAAATGTCATAGTTTAATGCTCTTAATGTTTCAGTTACTAAGCATTTTGTTATTATGGTTTTACTCTACGCATTTTAAAAAACAATTATTGGTAGGAAATATTGTAGTATCGCTACTTACAGCCACTGTACCACTAATGCCAATGGTATACGAAAAATATTTAATGGGAGAAATTGATCCTATTACCACTATGTTTATTGGTTCGTTTTTAAAAACTCTGGTAATTATTGTTATGGGTTATTCAGCTTTCGCATTTTTAACTTCTTTTGCCCGCGAAGTCATAAAAGATATGGAAGATTACAAAGGCGATATACAAACAGGCTGTAAAACAATGCCTATTGTTTGGGGAATTATTACCAGCAAAGTCGTAACCTTTTTTATCATCTTAATTACTATTGGCTTATTGTTACTAGCGGGTTTAAAATTTTATAAAGAGGAACATTATATGGCTGTTTATTATATTTTAGGTGTAGTTATACTCCCTTTAATGTTGCTGGTTGTATTAACACTAAGAGCCAAAACAAGCAAAGACTTTAAAATGGCAAGCTTATTGCTTAAATTTATCATGTTATTTGGCATAGCCTTTACCGTTATTATTAAATACCTGTACGAATAAAAAAGTGATTATTGGTATATCACAAAAAGAATTTAAAATATGAATTATGAATAGTGTAGAACAAAATATTAAAGAATTTCCTTATCAGATTATCTTAGGTTCAAATTCTCCCCGCAGACAGGAGTTATTGAAAAGCCTTGGATTTACATTTTTAAACAAACCTATCAATGCTGACGAATCTTTTCCTGTCAACCTGCAGGCCGAAGAAATTTCTTTATACTTAGCCGAAAAAAAAGCGGATGCATACGAAGATGATTTAAAAGATGATGAAATTTTAATTACTGCCGATACTATTGTTTGGTGTGAAGGAAAAGTATTTAACAAACCCGCCAACTTTGTAGAAGGTAAAAAAATGCTTGAAACACTGAGTGGAAAAATGCACGAAGTGTATACAGGCGTTTGTCTTAAAAGTGGCAACAAGCAAACTACGTTTTATGACGTTAGTAAAGTATATTTCAAAAAATTAAAATCCGAAGAAATAGAATACTATTTAACTAATTACAACCCTTATGACAAAGCCGGTGGATACGGTGTACAAGATTGGCTGGGCTATATTGGGATTGATAAAATAGAGGGCAGTTTTTATAATGTTATGGGATTACCTGTAAAAGAACTATACGAGGAATTAATTAAATTTTAATTCGCTCATTTACTCTACATAATTACAACACATGCCATCATTTTGTTGACATGCGGATTTATGGGAATATAAAAAAGGACAAATCAGAAAAATCTGATTTGTCCTTTTTGTGTAACACTTAATGGTTAATGTATATTTATTTGGTAACCACTAAATATTTGGATGCACTCCAGAATTTTTCAGGATTGGTGATGATAATATTATTAACTAACTTATCTGTTTTATCTAACGAATAAGAATCAGAAGGATGAGTTGTTATAATTTTTATATTTTTACTATTGATGGGAATAGTAGTTGTTTCGGTATAATCAATCTGAACAAACATATTCCTGTCTAAATCTTCACTTAATTTAGAGGTTCTTCCAATACCTAACAATCCGCCTTTTTTGTCTATTAGATTAGCTTTCTCTAACTCCTTTGAATCTCCTACTATATAATAAGCCGTATGTAATTCCTTTGTTTTGCTATTAATAGTTTGCATCTGAGCCATATTGGCACTCGAAAGCGTATCCACATAAGTTTGCAATATGCTTACCTGTGCATTTAACTCATTTAAGCGGTGGTTTAACTCCGATAATTCAGAATACTTTTGAGCCAATTGAGTATTT
>JAEUTR010000110.1 GCA_016787365.1 Bacteroidia bacterium | reverse complement strand
ATAATGGACAAGGAACCCTGTTACTTGGTTATAAAAATTTAAATATTCTTTTTAATAACAATTACACCGGCTATCGATTTATCTCTACCGACAACTCGAGTTGGTTATACCCATATTATATAGCTAACCTGAGATGTGCTTATCATTATTCCTTTAGTTCTGTTAACATGGAAATTTTCGGAAACATGAATAACTTATTTAATAAAAATTATGTAGTTGTACCAAACAATCCCATGCCTATGAGAAATTATGAAATTGGACTTACCATGAATTATCATAAAAAGAAAGTAAAAAAAGAACCGGAAACAATTATCTATTAAACCATAAACTATAACCATGACAAAAACAATTACAAAACTGGCATTAATCGCAAGCGTGGCATTAAACATACATGCCAAAGCACAAACAACTATTACATTTGATACCTTTACTTTATCACCTAACTCCTACTATCAAAATAATAATGGAGATGATTTTTCTGAAGGAGGAGCAACATTTCAATACGGATGGGCAACATCATGGAATGGATGGGAATCGGGCTCGGCCTACACCAATTTAAATGACACTGTAAATGGAACCTACACCAACTTATATGGTTGTATACCGGGTGTTGCATTTGGAGGAAATAATTATGCAACCGTTCAAACTGGAGCTGTTATATCTTTTTCAAATTCAACAACCGCTGTTAATGGGTTTTATATAACTAATACAACTTATGCCTGGAAAGAAATTAAAAACGGTGGCTTTGGAAGAAAATTTGGAGACACTACCGGAACAAAATCAGGGACATCAATTCCTCAAGGTCATTACCCTGATTGGTTTAAAGTGTTAGTAAAAGGTTACAGAGGTGGAAATATGTTAACTGATAGTATAGAGTTTTATTTGGCCGATTACAGAGCAGCAGGAACAAGTAACGACTATGTAGTGAAAAACTGGCAGTTTGTGAACTGTGCACCATTAGGGCAAGTTGATAGCATTACATTTGTGATGAAATCAAGTGATAACAATGCATTTGGAATGAAAACGCCTGCATTTTTTTCAATCGATAATTTTATTACTCAAACCACAGTTGGTATAGAAGAATTAAGTACTGTTTCTAACATTACACTATTTCCTAATCCGACAAGTCAACACTTGTTTTTAAATTTCGAATCGCATACATCAAATGATTTAAGTATTCATCTATTTGATATTACAGGTAAAAGATTACTATACCAAAACATACAATCCAATATTGGCTCAAACCAACTGAATTTAAATGTGGAACACCTAGAAAGCGGAATATATTTTATAGAAATGGCAGATGGCATTTCAGCCAAAAAAATTAAATTTATTAAACTTTAATCTGTGACTTTTCTATCCGTTGAATTTTAGAATTCAACGGATAGAATTTTTAAAAACAAAAAATGAAATTATTATACCGTATACTTATCTGTTTCAGTTTTTACTCTTGTATTAAAGACAAGCCTCAAGAACCCGAAAAAACATCGGTAACCATAAATGCCGAGAGCAAAGTTTTAATTAGCAACGAAGGTAATTTTGGATGGGGCTCTGGTTCTATTTCATTATACGATCCATCATCCAATTCTGTAATTGAAAATTATTACCAGCAACAAAATAACGGAGGCTCGTTAGGCAATGTATGCCAAAGTATTACAAAGCATCAAAGCAATTATTATGTGGTCGTAAATAATTCCAATAAAATAGTGGTGATAAATGCTAATGATTTTGTGAAAATGGCTACCATAAACGGATTTAACTCACCACGTTATCTATTACCAATTACTTATAATAAAGCCTATGTAAGCGATTTGTATGCAAACTCCATTCAGATAGTAGATTTAAATTCCAATAGCATTGCAGGATCTATTCCTTGCTTGCATGGCACCGAAGAGATGGCTTTGATTTACAATAAAGCATTTATTACAAATACCAATTCAGATTACTGTTACGTTGTTAATACTGTAACTGATATCATAACAGATAGTTTAAATGTTGGCAAAGGTGCTGCAAGTATTGTTATTGATAAAAACTCTAAAGTTTGGGTACTGAGCAGTGGTAACTCTGCGTTGAGTCAATCAGGAAAATTGTCTCGTATTAATCCTGTTAATTTACAAATTGAACAACAGTTTAATTTCAACGCAGGAGAATCACCAAATAAATTATGTATCAATAAAACAAAAGACACCTTATACTTTTTAAATAACGGTATCTATCAGTTTTTAATCTCATCCTCTACTCTACCGAGTAATGCGTTAATTGCGCAGGGTTCAAAACTATATTACGGATTAGGTATAAACCCTAAAGATTATACAATTTATGTATCGGATGCTATTGATTATGTTCAAAAATCAAAAATAGAACTCTATAAACCCAATGGCAATTTTATAACAAATTTTAATGCAGGCATTATCTCAAATGGATTCTGTTTTGAGTAAAGTAAAAAGCCTCTTAACGATTCAAATCTGAAATAATTATTTTTTTACTGACTAATTTTTCTTTGTCATTATTTACAGAGATATAATAGAACGCATTAGAAACGTTGTATAAATCTACTACAATATTATTATATCCTTTCATTATCGAAACCATTTTGGTTTCAACTAATTGGCCTAATGTATTATGAACCTCTAATTGTAAATATTGATCTGTTTCAGAATTTAAAATTACACCAACTTTTTTTGACCCATCATTTGCCAATACAATTTGTTCATTATTTGCATCACAAGCTGAAACGGATATTGTTTTATATTGGGTAGCCTTCCCCGTTTTATCAGTTTCTGTTAGTCTAAAATAATTAATATCCGCAACGGAATAAGCTGGGTACTGATAACATTGTTTACCTGAAGACGTACCGCGAGCAAATACATTACCAATTGTTTGAAAATTAATATTATCCGATGATTGTTCTATTGTAAAAAAATCACTGTTTCTTTCGGAAGCTGTACACCAATCCAAAACAATTTGATCATTGATACACGTTGCTTCAAAATTTAATAAGTCAATTGGTAAAGGAATTAAATTATCATTTAAAGTCCATGATTTAAAAAAATCAGCAGCAGGCACATTTACACCCGCTACAGTATTCAATACTGTATTAATAGATCCAGTAGGTAAATATTCGATATATCCTCCCCAATCATTTATCGTACTATTCCATCGCTGAGCCCTTAAGTTAGCCTCGGCAATTGTGTTTCCACCATTGGCAGCCCACTCAGCATCTAAATACGTAAAATATAATGTAACAGCAGGTTTTGTAGAATATCCGTTAGCATCAATAATCCAGAAACGGTCTATCGTTTTTACGGAGTTATTGGTTACAATGGGCAAGGCTCCCATATTAGCTACATCTGATGGAACATACGCTAAGTTATCAAAACCGGTTGCCCTTACAGGAGCTACAATTCCTGAAAATCTAATATTACCACTACCAACACCCGGTGCCGAAGGAGTAACCGTTAGTGGTAATTGTTCCAATAAATTTGACATGTAGGGTACAGAAATAGAAGTAGTGGCCGTCCCTAAATTATACTGTAAACGGTTGTATTCCGATTCCATAATAATACCATCTGTTGTACCGCTTGTTTTAATAGGAATTGCAGGTGGATTATTAAGCACCATAAAAATGGTGTTGGAACTTGTTCCTCCGTTAATTTTAATAATGCCGCCGCCGTTTAATACAATTTGGGCAACTGATGAGATTGAAAAAAGCAGTAAAATAAATAACGAATATAATTTAATTTTCATTTTACTTTCAATGCTAATTCTTTTAAAAGAGCCTCTAATTTATCAATGCGTTGTTTTTGTTCATCAATAATCGTTTGTTGTTCTTGAATGGCTTTTGTAAGAACAGAGGTTAATTGCCCATACGACATAGTCATTTGTCCTTCTTTACCGTAAACAACTTCAGGAAATATTAGTTTTACTTCCTGAGCAATAAAACCAAAATCCTGATATCCCGTACCTTTCATTTTATAAGATACCGGTCTTAATTTTAAAACATCTTTTAAACCATAGCTAATAGGCATGATATTATATTTTTTTGTGCTATCGGAAGCATCCGTCCAAACACCTCCTACAGTTAAAGTGGCGCCATTTCCATTTGTTCCACCAGTTCCTACTCTAATAGCTGCCGCTCCCGGTGCTACTCCAAATCCCCACCCCACGACACTGGTATTACCAAACACCATATTATTACTGGCCGTTACCGATGTGCCAAAACCAATAGCAGAAGCATTTGTTAAATTGTTGGCACTAGCATTTGCAGTAGCTCCAATAAAAGTATTGTTAGTTCCTGTAGTAATTACAGTTCCTGAAAGAACTCCCACTGCCGTATTAAAACTTCCTGCTCCTGTGGTTGATAAAAGTGAAAAATAGCCAACTGCAGTATTTGAGCCACCGGTAATAGCCGCAGGTAATGCTCCATAACCCATTGCGGTATTATAACTACTGGTAGCATTATTTTGCATAGAAGTTGAACCAAAAGCTACGTTATAACTTCCTGTAGAACAACTTGCTAAAGCTCTGTAGCCCGAAGCCGTATTATCGGTTCCTCCTGCGTTTGTTTGCAAGGCAGTACTACCAAGAGCCGTATTTCTGCTACCGGTATTTAATCTCAAAGCAGCAAGTCCAACAGCGGTATTATGATTTCCTGTTGTATTTGTATAAAGCGCATAGGCTCCAACAGCTGTATTGGTGCCTGTTGTATTTGAATACATAGCATGAGCTCCCACAGCCGTGTTTGAACCTCCGGTTGTTGAGTAAAGTGTATTTGCGCCAAAACCAGCATTATTTGCTCCTACAGTGTTACTTAAAAGCGAAAAAACTCCGGCAGCCGTATTATTTGTTCCACTTGTATTATAGTACAAAGCATAAGCCCCAAAACCGGAATTGTTACCTGCTGTAGCAGAGTAAAGAGCGCCTGCACCGAATGCCGCATTATAACTCGCCGTTGCGGCTGAATACAAGGCACTTGTTCCTGTTGCCGTATTAAAGGCGCCTGATGTATTTTTAGTTAAGGCCTGAGTTCCCACAGACGTATTATAACTTCCATTAGTATTTAACAAAAGTGCACTATCTCCTACAGCAGTATTAAAATCGCCACTGGTATTTGCCCCCAATGCTTTATAGCCTATTCCTGTATTACTTTCTCCTGTATTAACCAATAAAGATTGAAATCCAAAAGCGGTATTACTCACTAAAGCTCCATTTGCATTTCCTGCCTGATAACCAAAAAAGGTAGCACCATCAGATGCAATTCTACCCGCTCTTTGATTATTAACCCTTATATTAAATGGAATATTATCTGTAGTACCAATAAAATTAGTTCCGTCAACGGTACTAGCATTACCTAATAAACTCCAGTCTTTTCCATCATTAGCGCTAAAAGCATTCCATTTTGCTCCATCGTAGTAATAAAAACCGGGAGTTACATTATCAGACGCTGTAGCGACTGCAGATGTAAATGTATTATAAACCAGTAATGATGTTGCCGGAGAAGGAATAGTAGATACATCAATTCTTGAAGCTAATGCTACACGAGGAATTAACAAACCTTTTTTTGCGTTAGCTGCTAAAGAAGACACATCCACATCTAACATAGCGCTGGCATTGGGAGTAGCTCCTGTAGAGTTAATACCTACATTTTGTGAAAATGCAGACATAGAAAACAAGATAAATAATAAAGCAATATTCTTTTTCATAAATTTTGGTGCTATAATTTCCTATCTAGTTGTAAATTAATTTATTATGTATTTTGGAACACGAAAATAGATAAAAAAATAATACAGATGTAAGTATTTTATGGAAAACATACAAAAAGTCCGAAAAAACAATCAACTTATTAATTTCATCGATAAAATTAACAATTATTTAGATTAATTATTTAAAACAGTTATCATAGCTTTAGCTTTCAATAAGCATTCATCATACTCATCTTCGGCATTACACAGAGATGTAATCGCACTTCCAACCGTAAAAGATAAATATTGTTTTTCCTCATCATAAAAAATGCTTCTTATCAAAACATT
The DNA here is from genome assembly GCA_016787365.1 of Bacteroidia bacterium. Classification (GTDB taxonomy): domain Bacteria; phylum Bacteroidota; class Bacteroidia; order B-17B0; family Aurantibacillaceae; genus UBA4416. Next base: position 2,110 of record JAEUTR010000110.1, on the reverse strand, counting down.
TAAATCAAAATCATTATTTTTATGTATGTACCCTAAGGCGCCTGAATATGGACCACGGTTATATAATTCAAATTCATCAATAAGTTGCATTGCTCTTATTTTTGGAGCCCCTGTCATGCTAGCCATAGGAAAAGTAGCTTGAATAATATCACTAAAAACTATTTTTTCTTTTATTTCACACGCCACCGTACTAACCATTTGATGAACTTGTTGGTAGGATTCTATATCATATAATTTATTAACGCTCACACTTCCTCTTGCTGCAACTCTCGATAAATCATTTCTGGCAACATCCACAATCATAACATTCTCGGTACGTTCTTTTAAATTGGATTGTAACTCTTGCCTGATAATAACATCGTCTTCCTTCACTTTTCCACGTTTTGCAGTTCCTTTAATTGGTTTTGTAATTAATCGGCTACCTCTTTTTGAAAGATATAATTCAGGGCTTGAACAAATAATGTATTGATGATTTAATTTTGCTAATGCCGAATACGATGCTGCACTAATTGTATTTAATTTTTTATAAATTTCTACAGGGCTAATAGCAACATCAAATGCCTCAAAAGTAATACAGTAGTTGATTTCATAAATGTCGCCGGCCTGAATATGTTTTTTTATAGCATTTATACTTTGTATATATTGCTCTTTAGAAACTGTTTGTTGAAGGTTAATAAGAGTATAATTATCACTATTGTTATCAAAATTTAATTCTGATAAAGGAATTATTTTTTCAACCTCAACATATAGCTGATTAGGGAATTGTAAAGGATTATTTTTTTTATCGTCAAACTTTTCAAAATCATTTTTCAAATCATAATTCAAAAAACATATTTGTTCTTTATCTTTTATATGCTCTTTTTGAGCTCTATGGTTAGACAACAATAATTTGTTCTCAAACCCATCTACATTATTGTTTGAATTGAATAAAACAGCGTAATGGTATTTTGATAAATATGAATTAATTGATTTGATAATGAAATTAATCTAATGTTATTTTTTTTATTGTTTCAACCCAATCATCGCCACTATTTAAACTCTCTACTAATTGTATTTTTTCGCCTCCGTGTTTATGAAAAATCTCCTGATATTCCGTGCCAATTTCATAAATCGTTTCTAAGCAATCTGCTGTGAATGCCGGTGAAAATACTAATATGTTTTTTACACCTTTTTTTGCCAATTCTTCAACTACTTTATCACTGTATGGTTTCAGCCATTTGTCATCTAATCTGCTTTGAAAACTGATGGTGTATTTATCAGCCGAAAGATTTAATTTTTCCACTATTTCTTTGGTTGTTTGATAACAGCCCGCTTTATAACAATAGTAATTCTCGTTACTTAATTCAGTTTCGCAATGATGATCTTTACATAAATAACCATCATTATATATTTTATCTACTTGTCTTTCAGGTAAACCATGATAGCTAAAAATGATATGATCATATTTAGATAAATCATATTTTTTTGCTCTGTTAACAATACAATTAATATAATCAGGATTATCGTAGTACTGGCTGATAATTTTAATTTCAGGAATCACCCACCATTTACTAACGATTTCCATAAATAATTGAAGTGCCGTTCCTGTACTGCTTGATGCGTATTGAGGATATAAAGGAAATACAATAATTTTATGATAACCTTCTTTTCGCATTCTTTCCAAAACACTTTCAGTACTTGGGCTTTGATAGCGCATTGCCATTTCTACTTTTATATCTTCGCCAACAGCTACTTGTAGTTTTTTTTGTAAATCAAGTGTGTGTTTTAATAAAGGGGAGCCTGTTTTTTCGTCCCAAATCGCTTTATATAATTTGGATGAATTTCCAGATCGAAACGGAACTATAATCCCGTTTACTAATAAAGTTCTAGCTAACCAAGGAATATCAATAACACGTGGGTCGTTTAAAAATTGAGTTAAGTATTTTCTGACATCTGATTTTTTGGGGCTATCAGGTGTTCCTAGCTGTAAAAGTAATATGGCTGTTTTATGTTTCATTTGTTTTTTATTTTCAACACAGAGGCACGAAGATACAGAGTCCGCTGAGATATTATGTTTATTAAACCTGTTTTTTTGCATATAGTTTAAAAAATCTCAGTGAACTTCAAAACT
>JAEUTR010000106.1 GCA_016787365.1 Bacteroidia bacterium | reverse complement strand
GCTTGTTTTTATTGTTAAATGTCCAGTACTCATATTAATTGTATAATCCGTACCGGCATTTAATTTTGAAAAATTTTGTCTTACTTCTTTTTCACCAACTGCACCAATTGAATCTTTAATTTCAGCATCATAAATTTTTCTATTACCATAATCATTTTTACTCTTACCCTTCAAATCAATAAAGGCACTTGCTCTAAAACTTTGTGCTACACCTTCACCAGCCTGCCTATAGTCTGATTTATATACTTCAATCTCTTTAATTTCATAAAATCTTACTTTATCATCTCTGAGAGGGGTTGATTCACCATAGTATTTATAAAATAAATTTAATTCCGGACTTGTGTCCGCATATATTTTATCAAGGAAAAAATGATTTTCCGCATATTTATTAGGTCTTATTTCAAAAGTACGACTAGAAGCACCACCACTTATTGTCATTTCTTGGGCTTCACTTTTTTTCTGAGAAGCTATAGCCGTTAATGTAAAAGGTCCAAATTTTAAATTAGCCTTTATACCAAAAAGTGCTTCACTACCTCCAATTAAAGGGGATCCCTGTAAAGATACATTTCCCGCTTCAATACTCTGAATTATCTCGTCATCATATCCTTTATAGTTAATTTTTAGTTGATTTTCAAAATCAAATTGTCGTTCAGTATTCCAGTCTGCCAGAATTGAAAGTTTATCACCAATTTTTCCAGTTACATTAATCTGTACCTGTTGTTTAAAGTCAGGAGCACTTTGTTCGTTCTGATTTAAAGCAGTTGTGATACCATCCGTTTTTTCGTGTTTCCAGGCTCCTAATATATTAACACTACCTGAAACACTTAGCTCAATTTTATTTGGTCCAAAAATACTAAATACATCACTTGAAGGGAGTGGAATTACAATATTAGTTAAGTCTTTAAAAAGATTACCAAGGTCATCTCCCTTTTGTTTAAGTTCATATTTTAGACCCAATTCCTCCATTAGTTTTCGATTTGCAGATGCTTTTTTTAATTCTATGAACTGTTCTATTGGTATTTTCAGAGAAGGTTTTAACTCATAATCACCAACTTTTTCAGTAATTATGATATATTGCCCCGTCGAATCCATCTTAACAGTTCGCTGAAAGATACTTTGTGGAGGATATGATAAAAGAGAATATTTTCTTTTTTGAATAACATTAATAGTCTGTTGAGGAGGTTGTTTAAATCTGAACTGTTCTATTCTTGCTGTTGAATCTATAGATAATTTATATAATCTGATAGAATCATCTTTAGCTTTTGATAAACTGTCCGGATAGAAAAAGTAAAAACTGTTTTTGTTTTTAATATTCTCAGATTTACATGTAATATTAGATGCACTTATGCTGTTTATCCATAAAACAGATAATAATAATGCAATAAATTTCGGTAAACTTTTTTTCACAAGATTATAATTCAGTTAGTTTTGAAATTGTAACTAATTGCTATAAATCCTCCTAATAATAAAGGACAAACATATTTATTATTCTATTTTTTTTCAATGCATTTTTTTTTCACTTATTCTATATCAATGGATTGTGTTGGTACCTGAATAACATCAATAATTCTATTCTTATCAATGATAACTGCTGTTAGTCCCCCACCAACACAACAACCTGTATCTAT
>JAEUTR010000087.1 GCA_016787365.1 Bacteroidia bacterium | reverse complement strand
ATAAATTGAACCCTGTAAATTATATTACTTATGATTTACTAAACAAAACTAATATTTTTGAAGCGAATTATAGCAGTAAGCAAAAAGAAGACTTTATAAATTACATGCATACTAAAACAAAAGATTTAATAGGAGAACCTGATGTATTAAATCATTTATTCATGTCTCTTTACGCAAATCCGGTAGTAAATAAATTAAAATAATTAATTGGATTTAAAACACTATTACCTACTTTCTACACATATAAAGCAATTCGCCTTTAGGCAAACGGTAACGTTCAACCAATTCGGGTGATATTTCTTTTGTATAATCCTCAACTGTTACATTAAATCCGGCAGCAGCTAACTTGTCTTTATAATCTAAGCCAAATAAGCGCACATGATCTTTTTGCCAAAAATGCAATTCTCTGTCTGCTTCACTCGTAATCGTTTTATCTTCATATGTTTCATAACGATTAATATCCTGTGGGATTTGAAAAATACCAAAACCACCCGGTTTCATCATACGATACAATTCTCTGATACACTGGTCAGCGTCCTCAACATGTTCCAAAACGTGATGACAAAAAATAACATCAAATGTATTATCTGCAAAAGGAGCATGGTGCAAATCAAAATGATGATCAGCAATTGGTGAATTGTAATCTCCTGTTACATATTCTATGTTAGGCATAGCTTTAAATAACTTGTAAAAACATTGCTCCGGTGCAACATGTAATAATTTATGCTTTGCAGTAAAAAAATTTGTTTTGTCCTTTAAATAAAGCCACAATAAACGGTGTCTTTCAAGCGATAAACTTCCGGGACATAGCACATTATCACGTTTTGCTCTACCACCATAACCATAAGGTAAAAATTTCCTGTAAGTTTTTCCACTAATAGGATCTTCATATTTCGACCCATAATAAATTAACGGAGCTATTTTGCTAAATATTAAACTAAGTTTAATTAAAATAGGTCTTGGTATAGTACGAAGTATAAAATGGAACATTCGGTATAAGTTTATTTAAATGACTTTGGAAATATTAGGTATTAAAAAATAAAAAAGTTCCTAAAATTAAACAAAATAGATGGTATTTTTAAGTTAGTAAGGCTTAATTTATTTGTTATTTTTGTAAAATTGAGTTAAATAATATGGCAAAATCAACAATATCAAAAAATAGCAATACTAAGCTATCAAACACTAAAAGTATGTTTGATAAATTTGATGTATGGACAGAAAATAATCACAAAAAGCTCTTTGTGGCTTTCTTGGCATTATCGTTATTTTTCTCATTTATGTTGTTTAATGCCCGAATTAGTGAAGCCCATGATGATGCATTATATTTAGAAGGCGGCTGGCGTTACGTAAATGAATTTCCTAATTACTTTTACACTCAAAACGCTCCCTTATATGTATTATTTTTAGGATTGTTGACCAAGCTTTTTGGCTTTAAGTTACTTTTATTTAAACTATTTAATGTCCTTTTTAATTTCTTTGCTGTATTCTTCTTTTTTAAAGC
>JAEUTR010000080.1 GCA_016787365.1 Bacteroidia bacterium | reverse complement strand
TATAGCCAATGAAAATGATTGATAGTATGAAGACAAATCGATATATCATTATTTTTGGATAGGAAAATTTGCTTAAATTTAACTTTTAATTTAATATTATGCTTATACCTCGTTTTTTTATCACTGTTTTCTTCTCCTTTTTTCTTTATTACGTTAATGCTCAGGATATTCACTATTTTGATAAAAGAGGTAAAATATCTAATGAAACAGAAGGCTATTATATTCGAAAAAAAGAAGATGCCAATACTTATATCTCCAAATATATCAATGGGAATAATTTGTACTTTGAAGGAAAAATTATAGAGGCAAGCATCACAGATGAGAATCTGAATAAATATGCAGGACAGTGTAAATGGTATTACCGTTCTGGTAAAATTAAAGCCATTCGAAATTTTAACGAAAATGGAGTAGAAGAGGGAAAGTCAGAATATTTTTATGAAACAGGTAAAATCTGGAAAGAGGTAGAGTTTGTAAATGGTTTTATTAAAGATAATATATACGTGGAGTATACAGAAGACGGCCGTGTCAGTAAAATTTTTGAAGAAAATTTCACAAGTAATACTAATGATTGGGACTTGTTTGTAACCAAAGAAAGCGCGTCCAAAATAAATAATGGTACTTTGGAACTAAGTTCAAAAACTAAAAATGCGGTAGCGAGTTATATTAGTATTCCAAGTAATTCGACCGATATGGCTATTGAAGCAACGTTTGATTGCGCAAAGATAAACGGAGATCAAAAAATAGGCTTTATCTATGATTTTAAAGATTGGAATAACTATAATTATTTTTTAGTATCTTCTTTAGGAATGGATATTGGGTCTGTTTACGAAGGTATTTCTTCTGAAAAAATCGATGGAATGTATGCATCAGCATTTCAAAAAAATAAGAAAAATAGGATAAAGATTATTAATCTTGGAGATAAAGCTGTTTTCTCTATAAATGGAGAGGTTCAATATACCTGTGATCGTTTTTCTAAAGTAGGGTCAAATATTGGTTTTGTATTGTATGGTTGGGCAACTGTAACTGTGGATGATTTTGTATTTAAAGAAATAAATTATAAAAATAAAAATGTAACTGTTTCCAAATCTGACATGGATATTAAAGTGACAGGTTCAGGAATTTTAATATCCGAAAATGGTTATGTGATTACAAACGAACATGTTATTAGTTCAGCAAATACTATTCAGGTAGAATTGACAAATGAAGGAATAACTAAGTTATATTCAGCAACTTTGGTTCAAAAAGATGCAGATAATGATTTAGCTATATTAAAAATTACTGATGAAGAGTTTAAGCCACTTGATAAATTAAGATATTCTTTTAAGGAGAGCGGAGCAGTGGAGGTTGGGTCTGCTGTATTTACTATTGGATACCCTCTAGCACTTTCAGGAATGGGAAAGGAAGCAAAATATACAGATGGAAAAATAAGTGCAAAAACAGGATATAATGGCGCTTTAAACTCTTTTCAGTCAACCATTGCTATTCAACCGGGTAATAGTGGAGGCCCTGTATTTAATGATAAAGGAGAATTGATTGGTTTAATAAATTCAGGTATCAAATCGGCTGACAATGTTGCGTACGCTATCAAATTAAATTACATCAAAAATTTAATAGAAGCAGTAGGAGAAACTACAAAATTACCAGATGATAAGACCATTTTGGTAATGACAATGGAAGAAAAGATAAAGATTTTAAGTAGTTATGTTACTTTAATTAAAATTAAATAACTCTTTCTCTGGATTTTTTAGACTCCGGAAATTGTCTAAAAAGTTAATTGATTGTTATTTTTTCCTGTCAGTTGACTAATTAGAATCTAAAACTCGTAATAACATTAAAAAGATGCGTTTTTGTTAAATTAAATAAAAATAAGTTTATATTTATAACTTTTAAATTTTATAAAATGCATCGTTTTTTCATAATCCTAATTTTAACTATTTTAACATTTAGTGTTCAGGCTCAGGATATCATTTATTTTGATAAAAAAGGAAAGGCTACAACTCAGGAAGAAGCTTATTATTATAGAAAAAAGGAAACGGGCAATACCTATAAGTCAGTTTATATAAATGGCGGTTCTACCTATTTTGAAGGTGAAATACCATCTGCCAGTAATACAGACGAAAATTTAAATAAATACATCGGCAAATGTAAATGGTATTATAAAAATGGTAATTTAAAATCTTCCAGAAATTTTAATGAATCAGGAGTTGAAGATGGGCAAACAACCTTGTACTATGAATCAGGTAAAGTTTGGAAAGAAATAGACTACATTAAAGGTGAAATTAAGGAGAATAGATATGTGGAATATTCAGAAGATGGAAGAGTAAGTCGCATTTTTGAAGAAAATTTTAATAATAATAACAATGAGTGGGATTTGTATTCGAGCGATAAAAGCATTTCAAAAATTAAGAACGGTGTTTTTGAGTTAGAATCTTATACAAAATCTGGAACAGCAAGGTACATCAGTTTACCAATAAATAGCGAAGACTTTACAATTGAATCGACATTGAATTTAGAGAAACTGGTAAATGAACAAAAGGTTGGTATAATATTCGGATTTAAGGATTGGGATAATTATAATTATTTTTTATTATCTAACGGAGGGATGTATATTGGTTATGTGTATGAAGGCATTTCAGCTGACAAAGTAGAAGGAATGTTTGCTTCCTCTTTTCAAAAAGGTAAAAAAAATTCGATCAAATTAATTACAACAGATGATAAAATGATTTTCACGATTAATGGAGAAGTACAATACACATGTGCCCGTTTTTCATTAGTAGGCTCTAATATTGGGTTTGTTATTTCAGGTAAAGGATCTGTAACCATTGATGATTTAATTTGTAAAGAAATCAATTACAAAAACAGTAGTGTTTCGGTTTCTAAATCTGATTATGAAGTAAAAGCAACAGGTTCTGGAATTTTAATATCCGAAGATGGTTACATTATTACAAACGAACATGTCATTAATGGAGCTAATAAAATCCAGGTAGAGTTAACCAGTCAGGGTTTGTCCAAATTATATTCGGCTGTTTTGGTACAAAAAGATGCGGATAATGATTTGGCTATTTTAAAAATAAATGACGAATCTTTTAAACCTGTTGAAAAATTAAAATATTCATTTAAAGAAAACGGAATTGTTGAAGTTGGCGCTTCGGCATTTACAATTGGTTTTCCGTTAGCCCTGTCAGGTATGGGAAAAGAAGCAAAGTATACGGATGGAAAAATCAGTTCAAAAACAGGCTACAATGGTTCTTTAAATAGCTTCCAAACATCTATTCCTGTTCAACCGGGTAATAGTGGTGGTCCTGTGTTTAACGAAAAAGGTGAGTTAATAGGACTTATAAATGCTTCGGTAAGAGAAACAGATAATGTATCTTATGCTATTAAACTTAATTATATTAAAAATTTAATTGAAACAGTAGGAGAAACTGCTAAACTGCCGGATGATAAAAGTATTCAGGCATTAACTCTTGAGGAGAAAATAAAACTGTTAACTAATTACGTTACATTAATTAAAATAAAATAAACCTGTTGGAGATTATGATTAGTGTTGATATAAAACATAAAAATTCATTTATGAAACTTAATATAAAACATAGGGTATTAATTTTAATGACTTGTTTTATTTATAATTTTTCATTTGCTCAAACGCCTCCCATCTCATCAAATGAGATGGATGAACAATATACACCAAAAGGAACTGGACCGTTAAGCCCTACCGCAAAATCAAATTCCTCATTTTCAGGTTCAGGAAGTTCAGATTATCCAAAAAACATTATAAAATTTACCCCAACATTGCTTACTAGAAGCATGGTAGTGTTTGGCTACGAGCGTAATTTTCATGAAAATATTTCTGCTTCTGTAGGTTTAGGTTTTAATTTCAATAAAGACCGTATTTATTCTGAATTTGGAGCAAGCATGCGTTTAGATGAAAGAGGAGGAATCAGAAACGAATTATCTATTTCGGATGTGTTAGAAGCAAGCGAACATAGTGGGGTTTCTCCATATTTTTCAATAGCTCCAAAATTCATATATGAAAGTTATTTTTTTGATGGTACAGGCTTTTTTGAATTAGCTTTTTTACATTACGCCAATAAAATGGACTTTGCTATATCGCCGGATTACTCCCCTTCAGATTATAGAATTGTAGGTAGTCGAAGTTTAAAGTATAATTACAATATGTTTGTATTAAAATATGGTTATCAAATGGTTACGGAAGGTAAACTTGCAACAACACATGAATTCTTTTTTACAATGGGATATCGATTAATAAATTATACACCAGTTATTGCTACTGAATTAGAATATACTCCCGGAAGTACATACAGAACAGAATATTCGGTATTACAAACAAAGCAGACTACTCAGTCAGTTATGTTTGGTTTTGGATATT
>JAEUTR010000073.1 GCA_016787365.1 Bacteroidia bacterium | reverse complement strand
TATATCCAAATTTTTACCATTAAAAACAATGTCTAAAGCCCTTAAGCTATCCTGAACATTAAAAGAACCACTGCTAATAATCTGCGTTTCATTTATTGAAGTCTCCGACTTTTTAATTGCATAATTGGAGCCGTTTACATCAAATTCTATATCAAATTTTAAATTTTTACGGTTTAAATATTTTATTTTTTCTATTTGAAATAGCTCTACATATGCTTTTCCATCAGAGATTAATGTGTAGTTATCTTCATTAAACTTTCCTTTAAAATGAAGTTCTTTAATATGAGTATTGAGTTTTATTTTATGCTTATTGTTTTTATAAGATAAATCTACATTTATCAAACTTATTTTCTCTAATGCAAATTTTAAACTGTCATTTCCTGAACTTGAACTATCCGATTTCCAAACCAGATAATTAGCATTGCCTTTTTTATCTACTTTTAAATTAGCATGAGCATTTTCCAGTTCAATTTTTTTGATGGTATAATTTTTATTAAATAAATCTTTAATATTAAATGCTAACGATAAGCGTTGGGCATATAACAAAGTGTCATTGATTTTAAATTCCTTTGGGTCCATTGCTGTGAGCTCTTTAAACTCAATAGCACAGTTAGGAAATGATTTGATAATGGTTAAATCAATATTTTTTGGATCAATTCTAACTTCGGTTTTTAAGTATTTATTTAATTCCTTTATAATTAAATTCACTACTTCTTCTTCATAAATTAATACTAAGGAAACACTTATTCCAATAATAGAAAAAGCAGAGATAATCAACGTTAAAAACAAACGTTTAAAAAATCTCCAAATACTTTTTTTCTTTTTGGGAGCAGGTAATTCTGTATGTTGTTCACTAGTTTCGATACTATAAATTTCAGCTTTATTGTATGTTAATTTTTGCCAATTTCAAATGATGTTTAAACAATAGATTATTAATAATTAAACATATAATGCAATTTATTAGCATAAAGTACAAGTAATTTTAGCTTTAAGTATTAAACAAAAATGGAGTTCGATTACTTTAGCTGGATTATATTACCTATTCTTATCTTTATATCAAGATTAGGTGATGTTACGATGGCAACTTTACGTCATATTTTCATTTCCAAAGGATTTAAAAAAATTGTTCCTATACTTGGTTTCTTTGAAGTACTGATTTGGTTGGTAGCTATGCGGCAGGTATTTAGTCATTTAGATAATGTGGCCTGTTTTATTGCATGGGCAGCCGGGTTTAGTGCAGGAACTTATCTTGGAATGTATATTGAAGAACGTTTGGCTATTGGCACACAAATCATTAGGATTATTAGCAATGAAGATATTACGCCGTTAACAGAAGCATTAAAAAGTAGAAATCAAGGTATAACCATTGTGGATGGACACGGAGCAGTAGGTCCGGTAAAATTAATTTTTACTATCGTAAAACGTACAAATAAAACAGAAATCATTGAGTTGATTGATAAACATACGCCACAAGCGTTTTACTCTATTGAAGACGTAAAGGGTTCAGAACATGGTATTTTTAAGGATGATGGAAAAACATCCGCAATAGGGCGTTTGTTTTCTATAAGAAAAGGGAAGTAGATTTTCTACTTCCAAAATAACATCTTTGCTCCTAATAAAATAATGATGGCGCCAAAAATTTGTTTTACTGTTTTTTGATCGAGAGAAATAGCCAATTTACTCCCAAAATAGCTCCCAAAAACAAATGTTGAACAAATAATTAAAGCAGTTTTGTAATCCACATAACCTTGTTTATGATAATTCATAACACCTAAAATTCCTATAGGTAACAAAAACATAAACAGTGTAGTTCCCTGAGCCTGATGTTGTGTAAATCCTAAAAAATAAACCAATACCGGTACAATAATAATTCCACCACCAATGCCAACCATACCACTTAAAAACCCGGCTGCTAAACCCACAGCTAATAAAATCAATAATATCTGTAATGTCATTGGTTTTTTGTTTTCCATTTTATTTTAAAAATCAGTAGTTAAAGACAAATAAGTCATTCCCTTTTGAATTTTTCTATCATCTACTCCCCACGCAAAATCAACCCTTATGAAATAACCTAATAATCGTGAGCGTAAACCAAGCCCATAACCGCCAACCAAAGGTTCTTTTTGATTATAAATAGTTAATGTTACAGGATTACCAGGGTATACGTTTTTGTTTAATACATTCTCTTCACTGTATGGATTAATATCATACCATGCCATACCTAAATCACCAAATCCAATAATCTGAAAATTTTGAATGAAATCAGAACGAATAGGTCTGTTTAGTAAATATTTAAATATTGGCCAGCGTATTTCGCTATTCCAGGTTACAAAATTATTACCGTTACGGATGTTTTGTTTAAATCCACGCAGATTGGTAGCTAAAGTTTGAAATTGATATTGTTCGGGTTTAACAATATTAATTGTTCTGTCAAATTGAGGGTTTAACCAGTTGTCAACCCCGCCCATATAATAAATTAAGCGATCGGTTCCTAAGGATGATGCACCAGCAATACGATTTGCCCAAATTAAATCTCTGTGAATTTTTTTGTAGTTACGGAAATCAAACCCAAATGTCAGCAAATCATGTCGTTCTTCTTTCACCAATCTCCAGTATTCTACCCATGTTTTAAAACGTGTGCCATTATATAAGTTTAATCCTCTTTTGCGTGTATTGTCAAATATGTATTCAACTTTTGCTCCACCATAATTATCATAAACATGTGGTTTTGGTAAACTCTCATCGCTTACCGAAGCAAATACTGTTCGATCATTCCGGAACATGGTAGATAACTTAATGGCAGATACTTCACTGAATGGAATTTTCCAAGTGTAACGGGCATCATGCGTTTGTATTTTTGCTATACCTGCATATCCATTTACTTTTAAAAATGACTGACGGTGAAGTACAAGTTGCCTGTCTACTTTTTTTATTCTGTTTTCCCAACTCAATAAATATTCGTTGTCTAATGAGCCGGCAATTCTAAATCCTGCAACAATACGTTTATCTTCAAATAAATCGCTTAAGCCAATTTTAAATAATACGTTTAATCCTGGATTTAAATAAACAGGACTGCCGCCTCCGGCAAAACGCTGATAATTGGTTCCCAAAAAAGAATTGTCTAATTGAGAAACAACCTGATCGGTTCTAAAGCTGGTATAATAATTTTGTTGAATTGGAAATTTTAATTCTCCTGTTGAACGTATAATGCTTTCCTGATATTTTTTTACAGGTGGTGGTGGGTAATCACTTCCAATGGGTCTTCGTTCTTCTGCTTCTTTTCTTTCGTTTTCAGGTTGTATTTGATAATTTTCAAAATCAATTCCATCATTTGATTTAGTGGCACTGGTATCTGTTTTTTTAGGCCCTAAATTCTCATCCCGTCTCACAGGATTGATAATATTAATTTTATCAGGATCGGCCAACGTTGTACGTGGGGTTGCTTTGAACCATGTATTACGAATGGTAACAGGGCTTAATTCTTTTGGCTGTATTAATGGAGCTACTATTAATTTTTCTTTAAAATTATCAATGATAATTTCAGCATACTTTGTATATCTGGCATTGATATGATGTTCCTGAATGTTTTTCTGGTAATTGGTAATTGCTTTTGAATTATAAAAGTAACGGTAGTGTTCTGTTGTATCAACAAAAGAAATGGCACTGTCTAATACGCCAATGTATCTATTGTAAACTCCATTAGCTTCGCTTAAGTATGCTATTATTCCTTTACTATATTCTTGTGGTGCAGTTTCATTTACATCTGGTGTATTGGTTACTCGGTAAAGTATATTGGATTTTGATGCCGCATTGTAATAAAAGACATCATTGTTTTTTGAAAATTTCAAATATAATTTTGCGTCTTCATTTGATTTAATGGTGTCATGCGTTCTGTTTGATTCAAATAAAATTCCTTTTGAATTATCTACAAAAACAGGATTATTATCGTCCCAGGAATCATTGGTAATTTGTTCAATACCACCGGAGTTTAAAGTAAAAATAAAAATATCAGATTGCCCTTTACCTTTTTTAACAGCACTCATAACAATGCGTTTACCGTCATGAGAAAAGGCATAACTATTTACTTTTTCAAATCCTGTAACATTTCGTTTATTAGTTTCTTTACTTTCAATATCATAGGTTTGTAATTTCAATATATTTTTTCGTTCATAAATCATGGAAACAATAGTATTGTTTGGATGCCATGCAATTAAAGGATACGTATTATCTTCAATTCGTTCAAGTTTTGGGTTTAATTTAATTAAACGTTTACTTTTCTTTTCGCCTATAGTATTTACCCAAACTTTATATTGACCTAATTCGTTTGTAGCGTAACTTATTTTTTGTCCGTCCGGACTAACCTTTAACTGATAGTAGTGCCTGTATTTTTTTTGTTTTTGAATAACAGACTCCGTTATTGGATTTTTACGGGTACTATCTCTGTAATCAAAATAACGTTTAGCCATCTTATTAGTAAACTCATCTGTCATATTTTGAACGGATGTTCCTAATACATATAAAAATGCATTATTAGGATTACGTGTTACTTTAGTCATATAAAGTAAATTAGGAATAACAGCTTCGCCATATTCTTCTGCCACGTAGTACCATAAAGCATGTCCGGCCATTGTTGCTTCTTTTCCTGTTAATTGATTAAATTTTTGAAATTTATCATTTTGAATGGCATCCATTACTCTGTTGTCTATAGAAGAATTCCATCCTTCGGAGATATAGGCAATTAAACCATTTTTAAACCAATCCGGTAAACTTAACAAGGTGGAGTTTCGAACAATATCTCTGGTTCTTCCGCCGTACATCATTTGATCAACCATTAGTTCAGCAAGTGCCGCTCTGATTTGTTTGTCTAAATCAGCATGAGAGCCTGTAAAATATATAAAAATCTTATCACCTATAATTCGTGTAACACCACCAATATTGCCATTATCTTCGCCTGCTAAGCCAATATTACTTTGTTTAAAATCATTTTGATTATTGTAAACAATCACATCAATTTTATCATCCAATTGAAAATCCAGACGTTTTTCCATGATGGGCAATTGTCTGTCGATAGAAGTTGCAGTGTATCTTGCTATTTCCTGCCCGCCTTCATACAAATAAACCCTAAAGCGTTCAAAATCAAAATATGTCCAGTTAAATGTTTGGTACTGCATACGGTTTTTACCAAATTCTAATTGAGAGCCATAATAGAATTGAGGATACGCAGTTTTAATGCATAACACCAGTAAAAATAAAGAAAGTAACCGCTTCATTTAGTTGATAATAAGCCCTAAATTTAGCAAATAATTATTTAAAATGCTATGATAAACATTCACTATTTTACCTTTGGTCCTTTTCAGGAAAACACCTATGTTTTGTGGGATGAAACGAAGGAATGCATCATTTTAGACCCCGGGAACAATAATACTTCAGAAAATAAAAAATTAAGCGATTTTATTACCGAAAAACAGTTGATTCTTAAACGATTGATTTTAACACATGCCCATGTAGATCACATTAATGGAAATAAATATGTGTTTGATACTTATGGCTTGTTGCCGGAAGTACACAAAGATGATGTTTATTTTATAGAAAAACATTTAGCAACTGCTACTATGTATGGTATTTCGGTTGAACAAAGTCCTATGCCAAAAGCGTTCATTAATGAAGGTGATATTATTAAATTTGGAAACTCAACCTTAAATACACTTCATACGCCAGGTCATTCACCCGGTAGTATTTCTTTTTACAATTTAGAAGATAAATTTATTATAGGTGGTGATGTCTTGTTTTATGGCAGTATTGGAAGAACAGATTTGCCATTAGGACATCACGAAACCTTAATTAAATCAATCAAAGAAAAATTATTTCCATTAGGAGATTATATGAAAGTATATAGCGGGCATGGAGTGCCAACAAGCATAGGTTTTGAAAGAACACATAATCCTTTTTTAATTTAGAACATTAACACGGAGTATAGGAGAGCCGGAGTACACAAAGATTTTTTAATAAACTCTGTGAACTCATTTCCTCTGTTTCTCAGTGTTGAAAAAGAAAAAAATATGCCCAATAGTCTAATCAAAGAAAGCAGTCCGTATTTACTCCAACATGCAAACAACCCGGTTAACTGGTATGCGTGGAATGATGAAACATTAGCAATTGCTAAAAGAGAGAATAAACTTATATTAGTAAGTATAGGCTACAGTGCTTGTCATTGGTGCCATGTGATGGAACATGAAAGTTTTGAAGATGAACAAGTGGCTGGTATTATGAATGAAAATTTCATTAATATAAAGGTTGATAGAGAAGAACGTCCTGATATAGATATGGTTTATATGGGTGCCGTGCAATTAATGACAGGGCAGGGTGGCTGGCCATTAAACTGCTTTGCTTTACCGGATGGCAGACCAATTTACGGAGGCACTTATTTCCCAAAAAAGCAATGGATAAATGTATTAAGTAATTTGGCGGATTTACATGCTACAAATCCAGATAAAGCATACGAGTATGCGGCTCATTTAACCGATGGATTAGAACAATTAGAAATCCCAAAAGCTACGATTGAAAGTGATTTTGAGATAGAAACACTTTACAAATCAGTAAATAAATGGAAATCGGGATTTGATCATGAGCATGGCGGTCCTAACAGGGCACCCAAATTCCCGTTACCAAATAATTATTTGTTTTTGTTAAACTATCAGTATTTTGAACATGATATAAGTATCAAAAAACACTTGGATTTAACACTCACCAAAATAGCCTGGGGTGGCATTTATGATCAATTAGGTGGAGGCTTTGCCCGATATAGTACGGATGTATTATGGAAAGTTCCTCACTTTGAAAAAATGTTGTATGATAATGCTCAACTAGTGAATTTATATTCTCAAGCTTACAAGCAAAGCAAAAATGAACTCTATAAAAAAGTAGTTTATGAAACCATAGCATTTGTAGAAAGGGAACTAATGAATCCTGAATTTGGCTTTTACTCGGCTTTAGATGCTGATAGCGAAGGAGTGGAGGGTAAATACTATGTTTGGCAAAAAGAGGAATTGGAGTATTTGTTCGCTTCGACTCCGCTCAGCGTGACAAAAGATGATTTTGAAATTTTTGCGGATTATTATTGTGTAAATGATATTGGATATTGGGAAGACGAAAATTACGTATTAATGCGAAATGAAGAAGAATCCATTATCGCAGTAAGACACAACATATCTGTAGGCGAACTCCAACAAAAAATTAAAACCTGTAATAGCATTTTGTTACAAGTGAGAGAAAAAAGAGTAAAGCCTGGCTTAGATAATAAAGTCTTGGCTTCTTGGAATGGATTAATGTGTAAGGCTTTGACTGAAGCTTATTTGATATTTGAAGAAGATCGATTTAAAAAATTAGCTTTAGCAAACGCCAACTATTTAGTGAAAAATTATTGCAAAGAAACTGGCCGATTACTTCGCGTAATTAATAATCATAGCTCTATTTCAGGTTTTTTAGAGGATTATGCCTTTGTAATAGATGCATTTTTATCAATTTATGTAATTACAGCAAATGAAAACTGGTTATTAAAAGCAAAACAATTAGCAGATTACACACTGATTAATTTTTATGACTCTAAACAAAATACGTATTTCTTTACAGACTCATCTCAAGAAAAATTAGTAGTTCGCAAGGCCGAATGGAGTGATAATGTCATTCCGGCATCTGGTTCTCAAATGGCTATTAATTTAAATACGCTATCAGTTTATTTTGACGATAGCAACTATCGTCAAATCTCTGAAAGCCTATTAAAATTAGTGATAAAGGAAGTAGAAAATTATGGACCAGGATACAGTAATTGGGCAATACTTTTATTACAAAAACTAAAACCTCAAACGGAAGTCGTAATTGTTGGTAAAAGTGTTAATGAAAATTTACTGACCCTATATAAACAAAGCCCTCCAAATGTGATATTTGCTTTAAGCGATAAAGAAACAGATTTACCATTGCTAAAAAACAGGTATGTTGACGGACAAACATTAATTTATGTTTGTAAAAATAATAGCTGTTTGTTGCCAACTAAATCTGTTGATGAAGCATTAAAGCAAATTGAAGAAAGTACTACATAAAATATTGAACCTAAGGTATAAAATACTAACAGTGTTTTTCACCTTATCACTCATCACTCGTCATTCATTACTCATATCTCAGTCTCTTATTCCCACAGCTGAAGCAGCATTTGAAAGCCAATTGCCTTTTAATACAGAATATATTAAGGCTCAAAAAATCAAATCCATTACCTTTGATATCATTGATAAAAAAGATTTACAGGTAGCGGAAGATAAGGGATTGTTAACTTATTATGAATTTAATAGTAATGGTTTATTAACCCGTTTTTATAATACCTCAATAGTTAAAATTATTCAAAAAGAATACCATTCTGGGCCGGTTTACCGTCATCGAAAAAAAATAAGTAACGGGCATTCTTATACAAAAAATGAATACATATACGATACGGTTTCTACCAATTATTTTTATAATGAAAATAGCCTTTTAAAATTGAAACGCTATAATGACGGAGCTTATTATGAAAGTTATTATTACGATTATTTTGCTGATGGCAAATTAGAAAAAGAAAAGCGTTGTAAAGAAACCAATGTATCTGAAAATAAAATAGAGTTTAAGTTAGGCGGACAATATGTTATTAGTGAAGAAAGTTTTAAATATGTTAATACAGGTAAAAATCAGTATAAAAAAACCTGTATGAACGATGAAGGAAGGCCATATAAAGAAATTATTTATACTTTAAACGAAAATAAAAAACCAACATCTATCAACGAGCAATATACCGTAGCATGGATAACCCAAAACAGTAATTTTGAATATAACGCAAAAGGACAATTAATAAAGGCATCCTATAAAAGCAATAGCAATGGAGATATGGAACAGGTTAGAACATACGAATACGACTCTAACGATTGTCTGTTAACTGAAAAACAATACAAAAACGGAATTCTTCTTAAAGAAATAAGCTATATAACAGATGCTACTAAAAAAGTAAACTCTTACATTATTAGAGATCCTAATAGTAAGAGTTTACGAATTGTGAAGTTGATGTATCAGTATTAAAAACCTATTACTTATCTCTATAAATAACCAAATTAATAATACCTGTATTCGGCGTACTATTATCGGTTAAAGAAACCACAAATGGTTTGCGTTGCCCTTCAAAGCAGTTATAAACTACAAAACCTTTATCTTCTGTTGGATTAGGTAATTTTTTTTCGTAGTATGTTTTTAAGTCATTAAATAAACGTGAACTTAAATCCAGATCGTTGCAGTTAATTTGAACTTCTACTTCATCTAAGCTATCTTTTTGTAAGTTATAGGCAACAGAGTAATTTGTTACACTGTCAATAGCATATTCAAAATATAAATAATCATGCGCTACTTCAGACGGAGCTTTGGTTTCAGTTTTAGTAATAATGTCTGCTTTGCTGTTTAAATCAATACCTCTTATCACTCCCTCTTTTGTGCGAATGATTTCATCTAAAACTTCACTGTATTCAGGAAATACACGAGGTTTTTT
>JAEUTR010000062.1 GCA_016787365.1 Bacteroidia bacterium | reverse complement strand
TTAATGGCTAACTAAATTTATTAAAAATAAATTATTTTATTATGGTTCTGCCTAAGATTTTATTAACACGTTTCTTCTGATTTTCTAACATAATCACAAATTCGTAAACGTTTTTGTTCTCAAATGGATCTGCTGTTTTAATCAATTCCTTCGCGTCTTTTAAAATTTGATTCAAGCGTTTTTCTTTTAAACTAAACAGCTGGTGTTCTATTCCTTTTTTAATAGAATGGATTTCTAAAGGCACATTAACCCCAAATTTTTCCCACTTATAACTCACCGAATCTGAAAAAGAAGCAAAATCAATAGCAACCTGAGCAACTGCTGGATTAGTATGATGAATAAACGTTTGTAATGTTGGTATATTTCCTTTTTCTAGTTCGTGATGAAATTCATCCAACACCATTTGATGAATGGGATTAATAAATTGTAAATCATCTCTCCACAATTCAAATATTACAAATTCGCAAACCGTTAGTTGAAACGATTGCTGTGTGTTATCAGTATCTTCCGCTTCTACATCAACCAATACGTTCCCGTATTGCATCATCATTCGCAACAATTCTTTTTCCTCACTATCCAACACTAAATCCTTCGGAGCTTCTTCCTCTAAATAAACCTCTGGAGGCATATCATCTATAGGATAATTTCCCTTTTTTTTGTCACCCTGAGCGGAGTCGAAGGGTGTATTTGAACTAGCTTTCCCCGTTTTTTTACGAATGAGTTTATTAATTTCAATTTGTAAAACTTGCTCGCTAATGTCCATAATTCGCGAACATTCTTTTACATACACCGAACGATTAATCGCATCTGGTATAACTGAAATACTCTCAACAATATCTTTAATGAGTTCTGCACGTTTAATGGGGTCATGCTCAACTTCTTTATAAAGTAAACTCGTTTTAAAAGCAATAAAATCTTTACTATTGTTTTTTATAAACTCTTTAAACTCGTCGTTGGTTACTTTTTTACTGTAAGAATCCGGATCATCTCCGTCAGGAAATAACAAAACTCTTACATTCATTCCCTCCTCTAAAATCAAATCAATTCCTCTAAAACTGGCTTTAATACCAGCTACATCGCCATCATATAAAATGGTAATGTTTTTTGTAAAGCGATGAATTAATTTGATTTGCTCAACCGTTAATGATGTTCCTGAAGAAGCCACCACGTTTTCGATACCAGATTGATGCATCGAAATCACATCCGTATAACCTTCTACTAAATAACAGTTATCGTCTTGTATAATGGTTTTCTTTGCTTGAAACAAACCATAAAGAGTTTTGCTTTTATCGTAAATATCTGTTTGTGGCGAGTTGATGTACTTCGCTAATTTTTTATCGCTCGTTAAAATTCGTCCCCCAAAACCAATGACCTTTCCGGAAATATTATGAATCGGGAACATTACACGACCTGTGTATCTATCAAAAATATCTTTCTCAGTAATCGGGCTTCCCTCCACATGATTATTTGATAAAATAGACATGCCTGTCTTAACCAAATATTCAGGCTTGTACCCATTCTTTACTGCCGTTTCCGAAAACTTGCGTCTTTCTTCAGAGCTATATCCTAAATTAAATTTATCAATCGTCGCTTGCGAAAAGCCTCTTTCTTTAAAATATCCTAAACCAATCGAACGGCCTAAATCATCGTTCATCAACAAATCGCTATAATACTTTTGTGCATATTGCATCACAATGTACAAACTCTCTTTTTCGTTTTGCTGTGCTTTTTCTTCTACACTAACTTCTTTCTCTATAACCTCAATCCCATATTTGTTAGCTAAATAGCGCAAAGCTTCTGGATAAGATAAACTCTCCAAATCCATAATAAAATTTACAGCCGTACCAGATTTACCACAACCAAAACATTTGTAAATGCCTTTAGCTGGCGATACCGTAAACGAAGGTGATTTCTCCCCATGAAAAGGACAAAGCCCTAGTAAATTAGCGCCACGTTTTTTCAGGGTAATAAAATCACCAATCACATCCTCTACTCTAGCAGCGTCAATAATTTTATCTATGGTTAATTTAGGTATCAAAAAATGTAGTTTGGGAGGATAAATATAATGTAAAAATGAAGATTAGACTCATCAAAAAGATAAAAAATCAGTGAAAATCTGCTAAATCCGCGCCATCTGCGTTCAATTTTATAAAACAAAAATCCTTATCTTTAAACTCTGAATTTTGAATTAATGTTCATTATTCTTAAATCTTAATTCTTAAATAAACATGTCCGTTTACGATAAATATAAAGCAGTCATTGGTTTAGAATGTCACATCCAATTATTAACCAAAACAAAAATGTACAGTAATGATGTGGCTGAATATGGCGCCATGCCAAATACCAATGTAAGTGTGATTACTTTAGGTCATCCTGGGACTTTACCAAAAGTAAACAAAAGTGCTATTGAGTTTGCTGTAAAATTAGGTATTGCTACACATTCAAATATTCGTGAAGAAAATCAATTTGCTCGTAAAAATTATTTTTATGCTGATTTACCAAAAGGCTATCAAATTACGCAAGACAAAACCCCTATTTGTACTGGTGGTTATGTAGATGTGAAATTAAAAGACGGAACTGAAAAGCGTATTAATTTAACGCGTATTCACATGGAAGAAGATGCAGGTAAAAGTATGCATGATATTGATCCATTTGAATCCTTAATTGATTTAAATCGTGCTGGAACTCCTTTATTAGAAATTGTAACAGAACCTGATTTTACATGCAGTGACGAAGCTTATGTGTACTTAACAGAAGTGAAAAAATTAGTTCGTTATCTAGACATTTGCGATGGAAATATGGAAGAAGGCTCTCTTCGTTGTGACGCAAACGTTTCTGTGATGTTGAAAGACGCCAAAGAATACGGAAAAAAAGTAGAGGTAAAAAACATGAACTCTTTCCGTAATGTACAACGTGCCATAGATTTCGAAATTAAACGTCAGATTGATTTACTAGAAGCTGGGGAAGATATAGCAGGAGAAACTCGTAGTTTCAATGCAACCGATGGTTCTACATTCGCTTTACGTAGTAAAGAAAACGCTAACGATTACCGTTATTTTCCGGAACCAGATTTACAACCTGTATTTATTACACAAGAATATATTAATACGGTAAAGGCTCACATGCCCGAATTACCGAACGATTTATTGAAAAAATTCACTCAAGAATTTGGTTTGTCAGAATACGATGCTCTTAACTTAACCGACTTAAAAGGCCTAGCCTTGTACTTTAATGAATTAGTTACTTTCACAAAAAACTACAAGGCAGCAGCTAATTGGATGATGGGAAGCATTAAATCTTACCTAAACGAAAATGCCATTGCCATTGAACAATTTAAAGTAAAGCCAAAAACCATTGCTGATTTAATTGCATTAATTGATGAGGGAAAAATTAGTAATGCCGCAGCTACACAAAAATTATTTCCAGAATTAATGCTAAACATGGATGAAGCTCCATTAAGTATCGCACAACGTTTAGATATTATACAAAGCAATGATGCAGGTGCTTTACAAGAATTAGTAAATCAAGCCTTAGCAAAATATCCTGAAAAAATTACAGAATACAAAAATGGTAAAACTAATTTATTAGGATTATTTGTTGGTGAAGTTATGAAGATGGGTAAAGGCAAAGCTGATCCTAAAATGGCTAATCAATTAGTAAAGGAAGCTTTAGAGAAATAAAAATATTTTATGAATAAAAAGCCCGATGTTTCAGTATCGGGCTTTTTTATGTTTCATTGTTAAATCAAAAAATTTTCTAAAACAAAAAACCCCTACTATTTACATAGAAGGGGTTTTGTTGTTAAAATTGGCATCGACATACTCTCCCAGGTTTTAGACCAAGTACCATCTGCGCTGGTGGGCTT
>JAEUTR010000398.1 GCA_016787365.1 Bacteroidia bacterium | reverse complement strand
GCAGACAACAAAGCAATTGCAAAAGCGGTAGAAACTTTTTTTATTTTTGCTTTGCAATTGCCTAGCAACATTTGTATCTTTATTTAAACATTTCGGTAGACAACGGTTTCAATTCGGCCGAAGCAAGCCGCGAAAACGTTAGTAGCAATAGGGCTTGACATCACTTTAGACACAATATTTAACCTAGGACAATGGAACGGCGGACACTCATAATAATAATTGGAATCCTCTTTTTCATTATTGGTATTCCTATTTTATTTATGTGGACTATTTTGAGTGGCAGTGGTCATGACAAATATTGGAAAATAAATAACACTGGTATTTTTATAATTCAAAAAGACTCTCCAACAACAGAACACTATCAAACAATTAGACCTAAAGAAGGCATTGATACTATTAAAGCCCTTCGGGCTTTAATTTATTTCGACACTGAATTTTATGCCGAGATAGTTCAAAACAACTCAATGCTGTCGGCGGCTACTGAACCAGGTGTTTTTGGGAATCCGCAGAAAATTAAAACATTTCAAATTTTATACTCTGACTTTTATAAAGAGGAATACAAAGACATTTCTAATTTTCTTTCTAACGACTCTACTTTGAATTATAATACTTTAATACAATCTGACTTTCACTTATTTCATAAATATCATGGTACAGATGACTATCATGATAAAACTGCCTATATTTTTAAAGGTCCAAAGCAATTTGTAAATTATTTTAATACCGACAATGGCGAGCTAAATATGATTGGACAGGAAAATACTTTTTTATCATTCGTAATTGACAAAAAAGTATTTTCAAAATCAAAATCTTTATTTAAAATCAAAATTTTAATCGAGTTTACAGACAATACAAAATTCCAAAAAAAGTATTACGGCAGACTAAAAAACATTGTGGAATAGCAAAACGTAATCATTGTGTGCCCTAAAGCTACTAACACAAGCTAAGGCAACAGTTTGGCAGACAACAAAGCTTTTGCAAAAGCGGTCGCTCCGCGAAAGACATTTATTTTCGCTTTGCAAAAGTCCATTAAACATTTATCTTTGTTAATAGCGTTTCGGCAGACAGTGTTTCAAATCAAACCGTTGCTTAGCGCGAAAACGTTATAAGTAATGCGCCGAGACGCAACTCAAGACAAAATCTAAATTGCCAATTTGACACACCTCAATTTCCATAAACGTATAAATTTCAATATATTCACTTAAAACTAAAATTAATCGAAATGAAATCAAAAAAAATCCTCCTGACAATTATCTTTACTGCCTTAATATCTATTGTTAGGGCTCAAGACAAATATGAATACATGATAATTGAATTTGATACTTTTAAAGACAAGATTTCCGTTTCCATTGATGGAAAAGAGTTTATTACAGAAAAAGTTGATCACGGTAATCAGGAAAGGTCAGCTTACAACGCTAATCCTTTCCTTTTAAAAGTAAAGGAATATCAAGATAAGGATTGGGATGTAATGAGTTTTAATAGTTCAGCTGACGGCAATATTGAAAGACATTTCGCTCATCTTAGAAAAAAAATGGTTGTCAAAAATTAACTTAGCGGACACTGAATAATACGCGCACAACTTATAACCGCACCTATAAAAAATGCGGGCATCCGGATCTGGCATTTGCAAAAGTGGTAGACAATTAGTTAATTTTCGCTTTGCAAATGGCCAATAAAAATTTAGCTTTGTTATTAGCAGTTCGGCAGAAAACGGTTTCAAACCCGCACTTCTTATAGCTGCAATCCGTTATAACACATTTTATCCAGCTGCTGCTATGATTAAATCAAACACAATATTTTATATTGGAGTTATTGTCCTGATAATTTATTTACTAACTAAAGTTTTCGTCAAACAGTTAGAAGAAATTAAAATAAAAAGACAGATTAATAAAAAACCTGTCTATCAAAAAGCGATTCCTGAAGAACAGGTGGTGCAAAGTGAAGAGTTGGAAAGATTAATTAGTGAAGAACGTAATAGTTATTATGATAAATTATTTGCTGGAAAAGATTTCATAAATAAAGATACTACTTCTTTGGATCAGTTTATAATTAATGCTGAAATGAACCATAATGATTTATACAAACTGGCACAACTAAATGGGATTAAAGTTGAAATGAATAAAGGTTGGAATAATCTAGCTTTAAAATTAATAGTGGAATTAGATGATAAAGGCTGGAACAGGAAAGTTTCATCGATAAAAGAAAAATTTGGTGAGTTAAGGTTTTACGCGGAAACTGATCATGAAGATATATTAAACAAGTACACTGAAGAGTCTAAAACTATTTGTGAAATTTGTGGGCGTTCTGGAGAATTTTTTACTATTAACACATGGGATTTCACGAGGTGTGATGAACACCGAAATAGTTAAAAAAACTTGTTATAACACAATCTAAGCAAACAGTTTGAAAGACTACCTTAGAATAAATAATGATCACATTCACTATTAAATAATTATTTTTACTTAATAAACCAATTTAATCACGGCTAGATTATATATGAATCATATTTTAAAGTACATTTTACTTGGCATTGTATTAATAAGTTTGCATGCCAATGCTCAATTTAAACCAGTTGAATTAACAGGTAAAATTGGTAAATATTCAATCGACATGTTTATTACACAATTTGATAAATCAACCAAACAATTTAAGGGAAGCTATAACTATAAAGGAAAAAAAGCTGCATTGCAAGTAAAAGGCGAACTTAAGGGTGATTGCATAATCATTGACGAATTTTTTAAAAACAAAAATACAGGTTCCTTTTATCTGTCTAAAGAAGATGGTGATTCACTGAAAGGCTTTTGGAAAGCTGAAAGCAAAGATCCTCTAACCGTTTTACTGAAATATAAAAATGCTGAAACTGCAAAACAGCTAGCGCCTAATGATGTAATGACCTTAAATAAAAGCACCTCAAATGACATTGACGGAATCTATAAAGTTGAACAGTATTTTATTAGTGATTTGTTTTATCCGAATATTGATATAGTATTTAATGGTGGTTCAGCCAATTTTAAAAAGCTAGGAAATGATTCGTTACAGTTTTTAATAGAAATGATTTGTGGTCCAACCTCCCATCTAGCATACGCTAGCGGAAAAGCAGTAAAAAAAGGAAACCAGTATATTTACAAAGCCAATATTTCGGGTGAAGATGATAAGTGGTGCGAGATTACATTTACCTTTAGCAATAAAAAAGTGAAAGCTGTTGCCAACGCTTCTTTTGAATGTGGTTTTGGAGCAAGAGCCTATTTAGATAATGAACTCATTAAAGTCAATAATAAACCTTCATTTAAAATTGAGTAGAATTTATAAATAGTAAATAAAGTAAACCCAAATCTTTAAGTATTAAACAACTACAGTTAACGCGTACTTAGGAAACAGTTTAACAGATACTTTGACAAACTCAGCAAATGAGTTATAACTTTTGACGCAAAAGGGCCTCTATTTTGTCGCTTTCATAAGCTTTCTATTTTTAGTTATCTAGTATATTTGTATTATAATCATAAAACATAAATTATGGCAAGTATCAATCCTCATATTAACTTTAATGGAAATGCCGAAGAAGCATTTAATTTTTACAAATCAGTATTTGGTGGAGAGTTTGCCAAAATTACTCGTTTTAAAGATTTAGCGAATGATGATTTTCAGGTGTCGGAACAGGAAGCAAACAAAATCATGCACATAGCTTTACCTATTGGCAAAAATATGTTAATGGCGAATGATGTTCCTGAATTTATGGGAAGAACCAACGAAAATGAAAACCGAAGCAAAATAGTTATTACAGCTGAAAGCAAAGAAGAAGCAGACAAATTGTTTAATGGCCTTTCGGCTGGCGGACAAATAGAAATGCCTATTTCAGACAGTCCTTGGGGTTCATACTTTGGAATGTTTAGAGACAAATATGGTATTGAATGGATGGTAGACTTTGACTCAAATTATAAAGGATAATCATCCGTTGTTTTTATGAATATTTAAGACTCTTTAACTCACCCCTAAACGAATTTTCAATAGCTTTACTCTAAATACAACCACCATGAAATACGATTGGATAACAGGAGTACTTATTTATTTACATGCAACTGCTTTGGTGGCTCAAGCATTTGGTGCTAACCGGGAAATTGGTTACCGTAAATCAGTGTATTGGTGCATCGTATTAACGCCAATTATTGGCTTGATTGTTACACTATCAAGTCCAAAAATCAAAAAAAGATTGGTGAGTTAAATCTTTCTTGAAAAATTACACCTGGTTTAATTATAAATGAATTTTGTTATTTTTAAGTAAAATTAATTATGACAGAAGAAGACAAACTTATATTTGGAGGAATAATCACAGTAGTATCCTGTCTTATTTTCACTATTGTTTCAACCATTTTAATTGAAAAAAAATTACCAACTAAAAAAGCCAAATGGTTAAGCTATTTAGGTATCTTTTTATTAGGTATTATATTATTGCTAATTTGGCCCTTTCCGGGGAAAGATGAAAAATTTATCGTTACCCCACCTACCTTAATTGGCGCATCATTAGCTGCGTTTACTTTTGCAGCATTTTTGGTGACTTCATTTATTAATTATGAACTAAAACTGGCTCAATCCATGACAGCAGATGCAATTTTAATGGGTAAGTCTATTAATTTAACCACGCAAGGAATCCCAGAAGATAAAAAAAC
>JAEUTR010000726.1 GCA_016787365.1 Bacteroidia bacterium | reverse complement strand
TCTTCAAACATCAACTTTCCTTTTCCGATATACTCTAATGCTTTTACTGTATCTCTGTCTACCATACAGATTTTAACCATATCTGTATATATCTTCGGTTCTTTATATTTAATATTAATTAATTTTTCGGCATACTCTACCATTTTATTTTTATTAGCTGCAACACGGTAAGTTTCAAACTTATTATACATCAGTTTTTCTTTAGTGATGTTTGCACGTTTCATTCCCTGATCAAAATCAAAAGGTAATGCTTGTTCCAATAATTCATAACAATACAATGCTTTATCAAACTCCTTATTAATTTTGTATGCATTGGCTTTATTACTAACGGCTGCTGTTGCCTGCACTATTAATCCTTTTACCCCACCCTCTTCGGTACTGTAAAATTTATCTTTATCGTTTTTAAAACAATTGATATAACTTTCTAATGCTTTTTCTTCCGCCTCAGCATCTAAATTTTTAATCGCAGGTTCTTTAGAAAAATAAATTTCCTGATATATCTGCCCTCTGTATTTCCAAAGTTTGGGATTATTCATCGTACTTTCATGAACTGCTGCTGCATCTGCAGAAGCTTTAGCTTTATCAAATTCTTTATTTCTTAAATAATTACTGGCATTTTGAACCTGATTACTTTGACTAAACGAAATGGCTGTAAGTGATACTAAGACAGCTGTAATAATGTTTTTCATATTGGTAAATTTTGGGTTAAGATATAAAAAAAACACTAGATAGGTTTTATCTAGTGTTTTTTTATGTTAGTTATTTTTGCATGATATTATACAGACGCAAATATTGTGCATTTGCATATTAATCAACAGAAATTTTCTTTAATTTAACTTTATTTAATACTTCTTTGTTTTTAGCATCTTTTGAAGCTTTATCTAATTGTGCTTCAATCATTGCCTTATCACCTACTACTACAGTAGTTAATTTATTTACATCAAAGTATTTTTTAATTTGAGCATTAACTTCATCTTTAGTAATATTTTTTAAGATTTTGTTTTGCTCTGCTGTAAATCCTTTATCTAAATTATATCTA
The DNA here is from genome assembly GCA_016787365.1 of Bacteroidia bacterium. Classification (GTDB taxonomy): domain Bacteria; phylum Bacteroidota; class Bacteroidia; order B-17B0; family Aurantibacillaceae; genus UBA4416. Next base: position 13,096 of record JAEUTR010000726.1, on the reverse strand, counting down.
ACAATATTAGACAAGAAAGCCGCTTTTTGGTATGGTGCTTCGTATTTAAGAGCCTCTTCATTTAATAATGAACTCTTAGTAAATTCAAGTTCTTTATCAGTAATACCATTGTCCTGATAATTTTTAAATTCTTTAATGATTTCAGCTAATGATAAAGCCGTAGCCGGACGTTTTACTGAAGAAGAAATGGCGAATGTACCATTGTATTTTCCTCCTGAGAAACCAGAGCGGATACCATAAGTATAACCTTTATCTTCACGTAAATTTAAGTTTAAACGGCTGTTGAATGCACCACCAAAAACAAAGTTTGCAATTCTATTTTTGTAGTAATCTCCAGTAGCATCAAATTTTAAAGAAGGGTAACCCATTGTAATTACAGAAGATGGTGCTCCAAATTTATTATAGATAAAGAACTGAGGTTCTGTTGAAGGAGTTGGTTCTACAATTGGTTGAATTTTAACTTCTTTAGCTGCCCATTTGTTTAAGAAAGCTAGTTTTGCTAAAATATCTTTTTCCTCAATATCACCTACTACTACAATATTAGTAACTGAAGGAGAATAAAAATTATTATAGTATTCTTTAACATCAGCTAATTCAACATTATCAATTGTTTTAACAGATGGTTCTAAACCCATTACAGAGTTACCATATAAAGCAAAGTTAAATGCTCTGTTTGCCATAGTATTGGCACTTGTTTCATCATTTTTTACGCTTTCTTTATACTGTTTTTTAGCTAATTTAAAATCTTCAGCATTAAATCCAGGATTAAATAATTTTTCTTCTAATAATTTTAACGTTGCATCCAAATTCTTTTTTAACGAAGATATTTGAATTGTTGTAGAAGATTTATTTGCATTAAAACCAATAGAACTACCTAATTTTTCTAACTCAGCACTAATTTGCTCAGTTGTATAATTTTTAGTTCCTTCATTTAAAACCGCTGCCGTTAACTCAGCAACACCCATCTTTTTTAACTGATCATTAGTTAATACTAAACTTCCTCCATCCATGGTCATAACAATATTTACTTCTGGAGTTTCTGTGTTTTTAGTACCAATAATACTGATACCATTAGCTAATTTTGATGTAAAATAATCAGGAATGGTAACCGGTTTTGCTGCTCCTGCTGCAGGACGTGCCGCTCTGTCAAATTTATCAGTTGCAGGTGCATATGTTAATCCATTGTATTCAGCCGGAGTTTCAAACTTCATATTTGCATATGGGTTCACACTTTTCACTGAATCTTTTGGATTGAAAATAGGGTATGTATTTAATACAGCAGCACCCGCACCTTTAATATACTTATTAAATACACGTGTAATGTCATCTTTAGTAACCTTATTGTATCTATCTAGTTCATCTGATAAAGTATAGGTTTTTCCTAATAAACGTTCCCATTCAGATATTGTACCAGCTTTATTTCCAACAGTAGATAATGCACCGTACATAGATGATTCTATTTCAGCTTTAGCTCTTGCCAAGGCTTCATCCGTAATTCCTGTATTACCAAATTCGTCAATAGTACTTTTTACTTTAGTATCAATATCAGTAAATAATTTTTCAAGATTTAGATCTTCAGGAGGATATGCGAAAATTTGAATGGCAAATTCTCCACCTAATTCTTTTGAACGGTGATTAACACCTGCCTGAACTGCTATTTCCGGTTTAGATTTTACAAAGTTTTTATAGAAAATAGAGTTGTTACCATTACCCATCATCATACCTAATAAATCTAAAGCAGGCTCATCTCTATTGTACTGAGGAACAGTAGGATATACTCTTAAATTTAAAGGAAAATACGTTTTATCTTTATATGCAGTATACTTGTCTGTAGCAATAGTAACGGCAGGTACTCTCATTTTTTTAACATCCGGGCAAGGTTTAATACTTCCAAAGTATTTTTCAATCATTTTTAATGCTTCAGGAGAACTGAAATCACCAGAAATAGTTAAAATAGCATTGTTTGGACCATACCAACGTAAAAAGAAGTTTTTAACATCTTCTAAATTTGCTCTATTTAAGTCATCCACATAACCAATTACTGGCCAGCTGTATGGATGTCCTTCCGGATACAACGCTTTATTAATCTCCTCAACAAATGCCATAGCATAAGGCTGATTTTCTACATTTTGAGATTTTTCGTTTTTTACGGCGTCACGTTGGTTTTCAAATTTCTTAGTAGTTAATGAATCTAATAAGAATCCCATACGATCAGCTTCTAACCATAAAGCCATTTCTAAATTATTAGAAGGAACAGTCTCAAAATAAACGGTTCTATCTTCAGTAGTGTTACCATTCATGTTACCACCAGCAGTAGATACAATTTTAAAATGCTCTTCATCAGCTACGTGTTTAGAACCTTGGAACATCATATGTTCAAAAAAGTGAGCGAAACCGGATTTACCCAAACTTTCGCGATTTGAACCTACTTTATAAGTTACTAATACGTGAACCACAGGATCTGAATGATCTTCGTTTAATAAAACGGTTAGTCCGTTAGGTAATTTCCATTTTTCATATGGAATAACCACTTTACCTGCTACGGGTTCAACCTTTTCTACTAAAGTAGGCTGAGCCACTAATGATGCAAAGCCTAATAGACTTAATGCACCTGTTATAATTGTTTTTTTGTTCATACTGAAATTATTTGTTCAAATTTACTGCTAATGTTTGATTTTTTTTGTCCGTAATTAACTAATATCGTCCGTTGGTGTAGTATTTTCACTTTCAGGAGCTCCGGAAGACGAAATTTCATCCGTTGGTGCCTCTGGTGATGTTCCTTCAACTGCAACTTCGGTTTCTACTTCATCTTCATGGTCTACCTTAGTAACCGCTGCAATACTATCACTATCTTGAATATTAATTAAACGAACACCTTGTGTAGCTCGTCCCATCACACGTAAATCAGATACATTCATACGAATGGCGATTCCATTTTTGGTAATAATCATTAAGTCATTAGCATCTGTTACAGATTTAATACCAACTAAGTTTCCTGTTTTTTCGGTAATGTTAATGGTTTTAACTCCTTTACCACCACGGTTAGTAATACGGTATTCTTCAATATCCGAACGTTTACCATATCCTTTTTCAGAAACTACCAATACATTAGCTAATTTGTCATCAATACAAATCATACCAACTACTTCGTTATTTCCTCCTTCTTCATCATTTAAATCAATACCAATTACACCAGATGCATTACGACCCATAGGACGAACTTTTGCTTCAGGGAAACGACATACCTTACCTAATTTGGTAGCAATCATAATCTCGTTGTTGCCATTAGTTAAAGCTGCTTCCAATAAAACATCTCCTTCACGAATCGTAATGGCATTAATACCATTAGCACGAGGACGGGAATAAGCTTCTACTGATGTCTTTTTAATAATACCATCTTTAGTACATAATATAATGAAGTTATTATTTATATATTCTTCATCATTTAAATTCTTGATATTAATAAATGCTTTTATCTTATCATCAGGAGCAATGCTAATTAAATTTTGAATAGCGCGGCCTTTACTATTTTTAGCACCTTCTGGTACTTCGTAGGCACGTATCCAATAACATTGTCCTTTTTCGCTAAATAATAATATATAATTATGTGTAGAGGCGATGAACATGTGTTCTACAAAATCCTCGTCACGAGTCGCCGTTCCTTTACTTCCTCTTCCTCCTCTATTTTGAGAACGATATTCAGCAAGGTTTGTACGTTTCATGTAACCTAAATGAGAAATAGTAATGACTACATCTTCATCAGCAATCATGTCTTCAATTTTTAAATCATCGCCAGCATAAACAATATCGGTACGACGTTCGTCGCCATATTTTTCTCCAATCTCTACTAACTCTTCGCGGATAATTTTATAACGTAATTTTTCATCCGATAAAATTTCTTTGAAGTAAGCAATGCTCTTCATTAACTCATCATACTCTGCATTTAATTTATCAACCTCTAGTCCGGTTAATGTACGTAAACGCATATCTAAAATAGCACGTGCTTGAATTTCAGATAACGAGAAACGAGTAATTAATTCATCTTTAGCAGCATCAGGACTTTCGCTTTCACGAATAATCTTAATTACTTCTTCAATATTTTTTTGTGCAATTAATAACCCTTCTAAAATGTGAGCGCGTTTTTCAGCTTGCATTAAATCAAACTTAGTACGACGAACAACAACATCATGACGGTGCTCCACAAAATAATGAATCATATCTTTTAGATTCAACATTTCAGGACGACCTTTCACTAAAACAACGTTATTAATTGAGAATGAAGTTTGTAGCGCAGAGTATTTGTATAAATTATTTAATACAACATTAGAAATTGCATCACTTCTTAATTCATAAACAATACGCATCCCTTCACGGTTACTCTCGTCACGAATTTCTGTAATACCTTCAATTTTTTTCTCATTACATAATTCCCATTGACGTTTAATCATCTCTGCCTTATTAATTTGATAAGGAATTTCTGTAACGATAATACGCTCACGATTATTAACTGGTTCAATGCTTGCTTTGGCTCGCATCATCACACGACCACGACCTGTACGGAATGCGTCTTTCACACCTTCGTAACCATAAATGGTTCCTCCGGTTGGGAAATCAGGTGCTTTAATGTGTTTCATTAAACCATCAATGTCGATATTATTATCATCAATATAAGCTAAAATACCATTAATAACTTCGGTTAAGTTGTGAGGTGCCATGTTAGTGGCCATACCGACGGCAATACCAGAAGCACCGTTCATTAATAAATTTGGAATACGGGAAGGAAGAACCGTTGGCTCTGTTAAAGAGTCATCAAAGTTTGGACGGAAATCAACTGTATCTTTCTCGATGTCATTCAACATCTCTTCAGTAATTTTACGTAAACGAGCTTCCGTATAACGCATCGCTGCTGGTGGATCACCATCAATAGAACCGTAGTTTCCTTGCCCATCAACTAGCATGTAACGTAAGCTCCATTCCTGAGCCATACGCACCATGGTGTCATAAACCGAAGTATCTCCATGTGGATGATACTTTCCTAAAACCTCCCCAACAATACGGGCTGATTTTTTATAAGGACGATTGTGTAATACACCTAAATCCAACATTCCGTACAATACACGACGATGTACAGGTTTTAAACCATCTCTTACATCAGGTAAGGCACGCGATACAATAACCGACATCGAATAATCGATGTAGGCTGTTTTCATTTCTTCTTCAATGTTAATCGGGATAATTTTCTCTCCGCTCATATTTTCAGTTGTTGATTTTGTGATTTTAAATTAATTGTTGAGTTATAAGACAGTGTACTTTTGGTTGTTATTTTTTGTCATTATGACATTATTATTTCAACTCACAATTTCCACAATTTTCTATCTCAAAAATTTATTAATAGGCTTTGAAAATACCTATTTTATAAGTAATTTAGTTGTATAGTTATTAACAGTTTTAATGTTAAAAAAAAGGCGCCAAAAAAGAACCAAAACTGCCATTATCGGTTACTTTTGATTATGGCATTAATTATGTTTAGAACCTAACAAAGAACTAAAAAATTTATGGAAGCAAAATTTTCACAGCGCGTAAAAGACGTAATAACGTTTAGCCGAGAAGAAGCACTAAGACTAGGGCATGATTATATTGGAATTGAACATTTAATGCTTGGCATGATTCGCGATGGCGAAGGAGTTGGCATTAAAATGCTTAAAAATTTAGGTATAAACATTCAGGATTTTAGAAAGCAAATAGAACAAAGTTTACCTATATCCATGCGTAAGGTAAATAACCTTGCCAACATTCCGTTGGTAAAACAAGCCGAAAAAACATTAAAACTGACTTATTTAGAAGCTAAGGTTTTTAAAGCTCCGCAAATTGGCACAGAGCATTTGTTAATGTGTATTTTAAAAGATAACGACAATGTAGTTACTAAAGCATTAGCAAAGTTTGGGGTGGATTATAATTCAGTAAAATTAGAATTAGAAGGATATATGGAAAACCCTCACAAAATTGAAAATTCAACTGCCGGTGATGATGATGAAAGTGAAGAATCATTTGGTAGTGGTGGAACTGGTGCATCTAAAAAACCAGGCGACTCAAAATCTAAAACACCTGTATTAGATAACTTTGGTAGAGATTTAACTAAAATGGCAGAGGATGGAAAATTAGATCCTGTTGTTGGTCGTGAAAAAGAAATTGAGCGTGTGTCTCAAATTTTATCTCGAAGAAAAAAGAATAACCCAATTTTAATTGGTGAGCCAGGTGTGGGTAAATCTGCCGTGGCTGAAGGTTTAGCATTACGCATTGTTCAACGCAAAGTATCTCGTGTGTTATTTGGTAAACGTGTGGTTACTTTAGATTTAGCATCTTTAGTAGCTGGTACAAAATACCGTGGACAGTTTGAAGAGCGTATGAAAGCGGTAATGAATGAGTTAGAAAAAAATCCGGATGTGATTTTATTCATTGACGAAATTCATACCATTATTGGTGCAGGTGGTGCTAGCGGAAGCATGGATGCCAGTAACATGTTTAAACCGGCTTTAGCTCGTGGAGAAATACAATGTATTGGTGCTACCACATTAGATGAATTCCGTCAACACATCGAAAAAGATGGAGCTTTAGAGCGTCGTTTCCAAAAAGTAATTATCGAACCTGCAACTCAGGAAGAATCCTTACAAATTTTAACGAACATTAAATCTAAATACGAAGATCATCATAATGTAACTTACACACCGGAAGCAATCAAAGCCTGTGTAACATTAACAGCTCGTTATTTAACTGACAGACATTTACCGGATAAAGCTATTGATGCTTTAGATGAAGCTGGTTCTCGTGTTCACATTACAAATATCAACGTTCCTGAAAATGTGTTGGAGCTTGAGAAAAAAATGGAAGACATTAAAGAACTAAAAAATCAAGTAGTTCGTTCTCAAAAATATGAAGAGGCTGCTAAATTACGCGATACTGAAAAACAGTTACAAGCGCAATTAGACGCTGCTAAAAAAGCCTGGGAAGAAGAAACAAAGATGAACCGAGTAACTGTTACTGAAGATAACGTAGCAGAGGTTGTATCGATGATGAGTGGAGTTCCGGTTCAACGTATTTCTCAAAACGAAGGTGAGAAATTAGTGAAAATGGTAGAACAATTACAAGGTAAAGTAATTGGACAAGATGAAGCTTTGAAAAAAGTAGTAAAAGCTATTCAACGTAACCGTGCCGGATTAAAAGATCCTAATAAACCAATTGGTTCATTTATTTTCTTAGGTCCTACAGGTGTTGGTAAAACTCAATTAGCAAAAATTTTAGCGAATAATTTATTTGATAATGATGAAGCTTTTATTAGAATTGATATGAGTGAGTACATGGAAAAATTTGCGGTAACGCGTTTAATTGGTGCTCCTCCGGGATATGTTGGTTATGAAGAAGGTGGGCAGTTAACGGAGAAAGTTCGTCGTCGTCCCTACTCTGTTGTGTTATTAGATGAAATCGAAAAAGCACATCCGGATGTATTTAATATGTTATTACAAGTATTAGATGACGGACAATTAACAGATAGTTTAGGTCGTAAGATTGATTTCAAAAATACCATCATCATCATGACTTCAAATATTGGCGCTCGTCAATTAAAAGAGTTTGGTACTGGTGTTGGTTTTGGAACTCAAACACGCCAAGATAGCGAAGCAGAAATGAATAAAGGCGTTGTTGAGAATGCTTTGAAAAAAGCCTTTGCACCTGAGTTCTTAAATCGTATTGATGATGTGATTATGTTTAACTCTTTAGATAAAGCAAACATTCACAAAATTATTGATATTGAATTAAACAGCTTATTTGGTCGTGTAAACAACCTTGGTTATACAATCAAAATTACAGATGCTGCTAAAGACTTTATTGTTGAGAAAGGTTATGATGCTCAATACGGTGCTCGTCCATTAAAACGTGCAATACAAAAGTATTTAGAGGATCCAATGGCTGAAGAAATTATCCAAAGCAATTTATCTGAAGGTGATCAAATTGAAATTGATTACGATGAAGATAAAAAGGAAATTGTGGTAAAAACAATTAAGCCAAAAGCTAAAAAGAAAAAAGAAGATAACTAATATAAATAGCCCTTTCGAAAGAGAGGGCTTTTTTGTGGGAAATGAATTATATTTGGAAAGCATATATACTAGTTAGCACCAATTGCCGCACGAACATTTCAAACAGAAATTTTCAGCGAACAAAATAGCATTCGTTTTCACCCTTTAATAACGACTTGTTTGAAATTTAATATCTAAATGATGGAAAATATAAAGTGAATGTCAATGCAAGAAAAAACATGGTTTGAAGTGGTGGTGGGATATATGCTTAAATTGATGAAAAGCGGCAAAGACACTTCAAAATTTAAAATTCAATTTGACCACATAAGACATAGCAATTATGACGCGTTTATCAAAGAAGTAGGCGTTGGAATTCCATCCGATATAATTGTATATGCGCCACAGGAAATGCTCGACCAAGATTTAACGCACAAAACCTATGGACATTTTTTAGGGATGCTTATTGCTTCACCGGCATTACAATTATTTTATACGGAATGCTATGCCGAATTTGGAGTTATAACCGATTCCGATATTCCAGATGAAATATTTGAACGTGCGGCTTTTTTTGAATCATTAATTAGAATGTATGCTGACTTAAGCAAAATTACTGACGACCGAGACGATTTGAATAACATTATCGAAGCTTTTTGCTTAGAAAAACAAATTACATATGAAGATAAGTTAATAATTCAAGGTGGCAGGATATTTATAAACGAGATTAAACACATTAATAAAAAAAAGTACAAGAAAAAATTTAAAACCTGGGATGACGGTATTATTGCGCTCAATATGGCGTATGACGTATTAGAAAAACATGACATTAAATTTAATTATTAGCGCAGAATTTCTCATTCAAAAACTTGATCGGCCACGCTATAAATCCATCAGCGGATATGTGACTAGAAATAAAACTGTGTGGCGGCAACATGTGCTAACAGCACCTAAAACTTATGCGGGCGACACCAAAGCATTTGCAAATTCAAGGTCGCTCCGCGAAAAGTATTTTCATTTTGCAAATGCCTAGAAACATGCTATCTTTATTTAAACGTTTCGGTAGATGAGTGTCTTGAGCCACAATACTGGTAGCTCGAAACCGGAAGCAGTAATAAAAAATAGCAATTCACTCTGATAACCCAACACAATTAAGAACGACCAGATTGCGTTGAAAAGTATTTTCATATCTTAGCAGACAATAGAATTAATTCAACAAAAATGAAAAACACAATTCGATTGACCTTTTTCTTAGCTCTACTAACAAAGTTATTTTTTTTTACAGCTACACTCAGTGGGCAATGCACAAACAAAATCATTCATTTTTCTGGGACAAAAATCATTAATGGCACAAGTGTTACAGTAGTTCGTTCTGGAAGCACGGACTCCCTAAAAACATATTGCACTTCAGTTACCTCTCCTTATTTAGTGGGCTTCGATAATGTTAACGGTTCAATGACTGGTGACTTCACTTTCACCTTCTCTCCGCCCGTTGACAGCGTGACTTTAAATTTTAGCGGTATATCCCACAATAATGCATTCGAAGAAGAAATACATCTGTTTGTAAATGGACTTCACTACAATATTCCATCAGTAGGAGTAAACAATACTTGTGATGCATTTGCCGTCTTGACAACGGCGGGTGACATCGCTGGTTGTAACCCTTGTGCTGTATCAGGTTGGTCAGGAACTACAATTAAGGGGCCAGTAAATAATATTAGAGTTTTAGATACTGTGCTTTTTGGTACGCCTTATGGAGCGCTTTTTTCAATCAATTTTTGTAATGGTTATGCGACAAAAATTAACAGCTTAATCTCGAAAACCAAAATGCTTGTATATCCAAATCCAGCGACAGATGAATTAAACATTTCATCTGACTACTTGAATTCAAATATTACGCTTTACAATATTCGTGGTGAAAAAATAGATGTTCCCTTTTCGACTACTAAAAATATAATAACATTAGACATTTCAAATCTTGACAAAGGAATCTATTATCTTAGACTCGTGGATAATAATAATGCTGTAACTCGTAAAGTGTTAAAGGAGTAATTTTATAACTGCTGGTAACACAACCTTATCAAAGTTCCAAATAAAACTATAAAGGAAAATGCAAGCTACCTTTTTTGCCACAGCAACCGAATTTAGAAAGTGGCTAGAGAAAAATCATAAAAAAGAAACCGAACTCATAGTCGGTTTTTATAAAGTTGGTAGCGGCAAGGCTTCTATTACTTGGTCGCAATCGGTTGACCAAGCTCTTTGTTTTGGCTGGATAGATGGAGTGCGAAAATCAATTGATGAAGAAAGTTACTGCATTAGATTTACGCCACGAAGAAACAATAGCATTTGGAGTGCCATCAATATTAAAAAAGTAGAAGAACTTACCAAAGCGGGCTTGATGAAACCTGAAGGAGAAAAGGCTTTTAGTTTTAGAACAGAAGATAAATCTCAAATTTATTCTCACGAAAAAGAGCCTGCTATTCTTGACACTCGTTATGAAAAGCAGTTTAAACAACATAAAAAAGCCTGGGACTTTTTTAGCAAACAAACACCTTCCTATAAAAAGGTAATGATTCATTGGATTATGAGCGCAAAACAAGAAAAAACAAGACAAACTCGCTTAGAAAAAACAATACAAGAAAGCGAACAACAAAAACGAGTGCTTTAATAAAAATATTAAAATCAAATCAACGCCCAAACTCATTTAAAAAAATGGTTTTATAAGTTGCAGAAAGCTCAATTTCCGAATTATCAGTAAGTGTTACAACGCCACCTTTATTATACGATTTAACAAAATTAATATTTATAATATGTGATTTGTGAATGCGTATAAAAGGCTTATCAAGCAACTCATCAAAATGTTTTAAAAAACGGCAAACCATTTTTTTAGACCCATTGGTAAAATAAATATCGGTAAAATTGCCATTTCCCTTTAAACGAATAATATCCTGTATTTTAGCTACCTCAAAGCCCTCTAATGTTGGTAAAATAATTTGTTGGGCTTCAGGTTTAGTATTCCGGTGATTTTCAACAATAATTTTATTACGATTCAATAGTTCTTTATTTTGCAATTGCTGCTGAACCTTATTAACTGCCAATATCAGCTCTTCAATACTCACCGGTTTTAATAAATAATAGGCCGCACTTTGGTTTAATGCTTTTAACGAATACTCTGAAAAAGCAGTAACAAAAATCGTTTCAAAATATAAGTCTTTGCAACCTTCCAACACGTCAAACGCATTTCCAAAAGGCATTTCCACATCCAAAAATACCAACTGTGGTTTTACATCATTAATTAAAGCAATGCCTTCTTTACTGTTATGCGCTTCCCCCACAATTTCTATCTGCGGACAATATTTTTGGATATAACTTTTTAGAGCTTCTCTGGCAGCAAGCTCGTCTTCCACTATCACACTTTTTATTTTATGCAGTTGCATGGCTTATACTTTATTTAAATAGGGTATTTGTAAAACTACTATTGTACCTACATGTTCGGGCTTGTTGTATATCGTACAGGAAATTTTTATGTTATATAAGTCGTTTAATAATTCAATACGTTCATTCATATTTTTTACACCAATGGATTGATGTATCTTTTGGTTTTGTGTTTTAAGGGCTTTACTTTTTTCAACTCCAATGCCATTATCGTCTACCGTAATTTCAATATAAGAAATTTTATTGCGAATACTTAACTGTAATAATCCTTTGGTTTCTTTATACCTTAAACCATGCCAGATAGCATTTTCTAAATGAGGTTGTACCAGCATATTTGGCACTAAAACCGAATCTGCATCAATGGTTTCATCCACATGAATTGTAAAATCAAACTGATCGCTAAAACGTAAATGTTCTAACTCCAGATATTTTTGTAATTGCTCAATTTCTTTTTGAAGCGGAATAAAATCTTTACTGGAGCTTTCCATCATGTTACGCATCAATGACGAGTATGAGGTTAAATACTTATTAGCTTCCATCTCTTTATTTTGAGCAATAAATTGATTTACACTGTTTAAACTATTAAATATAAAATGCGGGTTCATTTCGCGACGCAACGATTGTAAAGAAATTTTTTTATTTTTTGTTTTAACAGCAAATGAATAACGGATAATCACTAAAACCAATATAAACAGTACTATTAATGCTGCTATTAAAAAATAATTGAATGTGTTTTTTTTAGATATCAATTCATCTTTTAATGCTTTTTCTTTTTCCAGTTGTTTAATTTTCTGGTCGGTTTCTTCAAATATTTTTTTATCAATTAATGTTGAATCCGATTTAATTAAGGATTCCAGTTTTTGTAAAAATACTTCGTACAGCTGCAAGTTTTTTTCTGCATCATGCTTTGTTTTATAATACGCTATCAACTGTAATAAGCTATTTTTTGCATCAATTGTTTTGCCCTTCGTTAAAGCTAAATTATACGCATCTTGTATTAATTGTAAAGCTTTATCATCTTCATTATTTAATATCAATAATTTAGCTAAACCCTGCCGTTGTTTAATTTGTTCGCTTACATCATTTAAACTATCTACATTTTTTAATACATCCTCTTTAATAGCAATAGCCTGACTTAGTTTATTAGTGTTAGCATAAATATCTGCAATGTCGTTTTTGATGCTATTTTTTTCAGAAGAGTTGTCTTTTACTTCCTCCAAGGCATTATTATAATTTTGGATAGCCGATTCTGAATTATTTTGTTTAATATTTACTTCTGCTAATTGTTTATAAGCATCTACAATCTCTTCCTTGTCTTTTGATTTGGGTTTTGTTTTTAAAGATGTGATTTTTTGATTAATAGAGTTTGATTGTTCTACAGGATTATCTGCATTTTTTAACCGACTCACATCACTGCTATTAACTGTAGTATTAGATTTATCATTAGAATTTTTTGATGCATTATCATAACTTTGAATAGCTTCCTGAGTTTTATTTTGTGCTTCCTGTATTTTAGCTAAAGCCCTGAGTGCATCCGATAGCTGTTTTTTAGAGTTATTTTTTTTATATAAATCAACTGCTTTTGTTTGGTACTCTTC
>JAEUTR010000710.1 GCA_016787365.1 Bacteroidia bacterium | reverse complement strand
TACGTTTAGTTATACGTTAACTATTTCTATAAAGTTACAAATTTACCCGACGAATTTCGTATGACTTATGTCAGAAAACCTGAAATAAATATCTAAGTTTCAAAACTTGAGTCTTGCTTGAAGTTTTAATTCGGTCTTGTGGTTTGCATCAATTTGATTTAAACTGCCTTCTGACTGAATCATTTGATTATCATAAATAGTACTTGCTACTCTTATCCAAATTTCAAAGTTGCGTGTTATATCCCAATTTACAATAAAATAGGCTCTTTGCCCTTTGTAATATAATGCAGGAACAGAGTAGGAGTAAAGCACATCATTTTCGTAGGCATAAACTCGACTATCGTAGCTTTTTGTATCAAAAATGGCATAACGAAGAGTAAACGTTAAGGGAAACTTTAATTTTTTATAAATTAAGTCTTGAACGAAGGCAACCCCATCTTCATTTGATTGGTTATTTTTTATAACTCTTGTATACTCAATTCTGGATTTAAATTTAATATCAGATGTAATTTGAGCAGATAGATTATATCTATAATTAAGCTGATTAAAAGGAACCAAATAATTGTAAAAATTATCTTCGTCGCTATTTTCAAATTTGCTGCGATGCCGGAAACGAAAATACATATCAATTTTTTTTGTAGGAGTATAATTTAATTGAGTAAAGATGTCTCTTCCTGTAGAAGGCGCGCTTGCGCTTGATTTAATCCATGTAAATTGATATTGATCCATATATACTGAAAACGTTAATGTTTTAAATAATTTGGCTTCCATCCCTAAATAAATACTTTTTTCGTTTTGAGGTAATGTGTTTTCAGAAATAGCATTGCCGTATAAGTTTTGGAAGTTTTTTTCAAAATTGCGGTAATGCGCAGAAAAAGTTAGTTTTGGATCGAGCGCAACAATTAATCCCTGACACAAAGCCTTGCCTCCACTTGCACTAACAGCAAACTCTCCAAATAAATTAACATTTTTAAATACATAATTGTAATCAACACCGCTTACAAAATTACTTTTTCCCTGATAATCAAATTTATTATATAGGGTAGGTGTTTTTATTAATTCGGCACTCAGGTTCATATTTTGCCCTGTAACGCCTATGTGTAAATTCCGTTTATTGTATGCTAAATTTGCCCCAAACACTGTTTGATTGATAATGCCTTTGTCCTGAATTAATGAATTGGTATTGTGTAATCCACTTAATTCGAGGCTGCTTATTCCAATAACATCAATTTCTCCGTTATTCGTTGTGTCTGTTAGTGTAACATTAGCATCAATTTTCTTATAGGATGCAAGCCCGGTAAGTTCAAAATTCTTAATCTTTACTGTTCCGGCTACTCCTCTAAAAAAACGATTTTCATCAAAACTGTAATAAGGCTTAATTCCGGTTCCATAACGTTTAACATTCATAGGCGAAGCAGATTTTCCGAAGGCAAATCCCTGCCAAAGAGTTAATCCTTGACCAAATGTTGCTTGATAATCGCCAACAACTAATGTTTTTATGAATCTTATATTTTTAATAGCTATATGTCCGCTATAAAAATCGAAACCTTGTTTTTGAGTTCCTTTAAATAATTCTTCACCGGCATCTTTTTCTCCGCTAATAGCTACTGACACATTATTGTTATACTGAAAACGATACCTCGCAAATATTCTGTTAGGATCGCCTAAATAATACGAGTTTGGTTTAATTTTTTTTATACTGTCAGTAACATTATATCCTGCTTGCTTTTCTAATACACGTTGAAATCTAAAAACAAGTTCATGTTTGCCATCTTTAAACATTTCTTTTGTACTAAAAAATGCAGAATTAAAATTATCGTTAACATAAACAAATGGTAGAATTTTTTTTATGGTGTTTAAGTCAAAACCATCTATACTTTGGAGTTCATAAATGTTTATTAAATACCCGTTTTTTTCGCGATGCTTTAAAAGGTTATTAATTTGAATATCGTTAAGAATTAATAAATCCGCTAATTCCTCGCGGTTAGCTTTGTTTAAATTAATAGGATGGGATTTATAATAAGTCCATGTTTCCGTTAAATTAGATAAATCTCCATCTTCCGTTTGTAGTTGCTCGGATAATAACTCCACATTTTGATTAATTAATTCATCAACCTGCTCATTGCTTTTGATATTAATACTATCATTTTGCGCCTGAGACTTTAAAAGACTCAGCCACATACTTAGCATAATAAATATGTAATAACTTCTGTTAATGATTTCTATAGTTTTTCGGCAGCTTCAGTAGTTTCATTTGCACTTTTGGATTTATCTTTTCCAAAAGCATAGCTTAGCCCTATTTGAGGAGATAAACCTAATATACTATGATATGATGAGCTTAAATCAATTTTTAATCCATTATAATTAACACCAATTCCAAAAGCAGCTTGCGAAGGATAGGAAGAACCTCCGGCTCTGATATAAATTAAAGAAGAAGGTTTATATTCAATACCGCTTTTAATGTTTATTTTCTGAGCTGATGTTTTTTCTGCTTCTGCAATTATAAAAACTTTTGAAGAGAATATATATTGGGCACCTAACTTAAATATAGTAGGTATTTTTTCATTATTATAGTTTGTAATTTTTGCTCTAAATGGATTGTATATATGGGTAGATACAACAACCTGAGGCAATAATTTTGCAGTTAAACCAATTGATCCTGTAACAGCATGAGCTTGCCCATAAATATCTGCTATTTTTGTATTTAGGTAATCAACAGCAATGCCCGCAGATATACTCTCATTTAATTTCATTCCATAGCTTAAAGTGGCCTGAGATTCGCGGTATAATTTATAACCCAAAGAGGAGTAAACGAATCCAAAAGTTCCTTTTTTTATCGGAGAAACAATGGCAAATCCACTATGCGTTAATTCTTTTACAAAAAACCGATTTTCATAAAATGCTCCAACTTCATTTTGTCTCACAAATCCTAAACTGCCTTGATTGTTTCGGGCACTCCATAAATCATATAAACAGGAACTGGCATGACCTAAGGATGAAGAACGAGCACCAATTGGACCTTCGCCATTAGAAGCATATAAATTTACAGCTATAAATAGGAGCGATAATAATGTTTTCATTATTTCAAATATAAATTTAAAATTACAAATTTTTTATTCTCACTAACTTTATCTTTAAAATAGGCATCCTATAGCGAAATGTTAAAAATGTTTGTTGATTGTAATTATGTTCTGCAAAATTACTTTAAATCAGTTGTTTAAAAAAAATCCTATATGAGTAATAAATAAAAACCTTTATATTTGATAGATTGCATGTTTTAAAGCTATTTATGAAGAAGACAATTTTATTTATTTTGATGGTGGTTGTTTTTAAAACGGCTCAAAGTCAGGGTAATAAAAATTTATATCGTAAAAAATTCACAGAAGGCAATTATTTAATTTTAGAAAATAATTATGTTTTAGCTTTAAAATATTTTAAAGAGGCCTATTTAATTGATTCTACATCAGCTAATATTAATTATAAGTTAGGTTTATGTTATCTTCAGTCACCATATGAAAAGTATAAGGCCGTTTACCATCTTGAGAAAGCGGTTCAAAATGTAACACATAATTATTCGCCTGAAGATGTTACAGAAAGGAAAGCGCCGGATTTTGCCTATTATACATTAGGAGAAGCCTATCGCTTAAATTATAATTTTATTGCATCTTATGTGTATTTTAAAAAATTTAAAGATATTGTTGGTAATAAAAATGAAGAATTAACAGCCGATATAGACAAACAGCTTTTAACAAACACAAACGCACAAGAATTTACAAAAGACACAGCCCGAGTTATTATTGTTAATTTAGGAGACAGTATAAACTCACCTTATCCAGACTACAGTCCTGTCGTTTCCGCAGATGAATCTACATTAATATTTACTTCCAGAAGGCCGGGAAGTACAGGTGGCGAAAAAACAGATGACGATCAGTTTTTTGAAGATATATATGTTTGTTATAAAAAAACTGATGGTTCATGGACATCAGCGAAGTCTATAGGAATTAATATCAATACAAGCGAAAATGATGCTAATATTGGTTTATCACCCGAAGGAAATCAATTATTTGTATATAAAAGCATTAATGGCGGAGATATTTATTACAGTAAATTAGAAGGAGATACATGGAGTGGCTTAACACCATTGAGTTCTAAAATAAATTCGCCGGGATGGGAAACTCATGCTACAATATCTGTTGATGGCAGTACTATTTATTTTGTTAGTGATAGAAAAGAAGGAGGCTTTGGAGGAAGAGATATATGGCGTTGTGTAAAATTACCAAATGGAGACTGGAGTTTGCCTACCAATTTAGGACCAACTGTTAATTCGGCTTCAGATGAAGATGCTCCGTTTATTCACCCAGATGGAGTTACCTTGTTTTTCAGTTCAAAAGGGCATAAAAATATGGGAGGTTTTGATGTTTTTAAAACTACAAAAAACGAAAATGGTAAATGGAGCGAGCCTGAAAATTTACGGGCGCCAATTAATACACCTGATGATGATATTTTTTATGTACAATCTGCAGATGGTAAACGAGGATATGTGTCGTCTGTAAGAAAAGGAAATTACGGAGAAAAGGATATTTACCGTATTGATTTTGATAGAGCAATAGCGGAACCATTAACGCTTTTAAAGGGAGTCTTAACTTTTAACGGTACAAATAAAACACCTTCTAATGTTAAAATAACAGTTATTGACGAAGCTAATGGGGAAATAGTTCAGGACATTAAACCCAATGAAAAAACAGGAAAGTATATAATGATTTTGGCTCCCGGAGCTAAAGGTAAAACATATAGCGTTAATTTTGAAGCAGACGGGTATCAACCTATTGTTATTTCACTGGTTATTCCTCCAAATTCATCTTATCAGGAAATTGAAAAAGAATTTATTTTACAAATGATAAATCTTGAAACAAAAACATTGGGAACAATGGGGGTAAAAGGAATTGTGAGAAACAAAGAAGGGAAATCAATTCCAGGAGCAACAATTAATGTGACTGATAATTTAACCGGAAAATTAATTGATTCGTTTTTTACAACCATAGATTCAGGGTCGTATTATTTTATTTTAAACAGAGGTCAAAACTATAATATTTCCTATGAAGCTAAAGGTTATTTATTTCATTCAGAAAACATTAATGTTCCCAAAGTAGCCGAATATTCGGTGATGCAAAAAGATATTGTTTTGGATAAAGTGGAAATTGGTTCTAAAATCGTATTAAATAATATTTTCTTTGACTCTAATAAATCCATTCTTCGAAAAGAATCAACAGTAGAAATTGAAAAATTGGTTAATTTAATGAATGAATATCCTGAGTTAATTATTGAAGTTTCAGGTCATACAGATAGCAAAGGCGATGATGCCGCAAACCTCAAATTATCACAAGCTCGTTCTCAGGCGGTTGTTAATGCTATTATGAAAAAGGGAATAAACAAGAAAAACTTAGTT
>JAEUTR010000708.1 GCA_016787365.1 Bacteroidia bacterium | reverse complement strand
GCAAAAAACAATCGAGATAAACTATTGTTATTAACATTTGTAATAAAAGCATAAAGTGTATCGCCTGATCTAAATCTGGTAATTGAATGAGGAAATGAAAAACCTGCTATATTTCCGTAAGACACTGTACTTACTGGTCCGGTAGGGCCTGCTAAAAAATTCATATCTAGTATATCATTGCTATACCTATTAGTAATAAGACCTTTAATCTGTCCACATTCTGTCCACATATCAATAGCCCTTGGACCATTTAAAGCCCCTGTATTTCCAAGATTAGTCCCAGTAGGAATATTCAATAAACTTGTTCCAAAATCCAATCGTGAAATTGTATTATTACCTTCATTAATAACATATCCGTACCACGAGTTATTCAAATTAATCATGCCCAGAGCATCAGGAATATTTAAAGCTCCAATATTTCCTAAATTTATTCCAGTTGGAGTATTTGACAAACTAGATCCAAAACTAATTCTGGTTATGGTATTATTATCTCTATTTACTATAAATCCATAGTAACTACCTCCAGATTGAAAAACTTTAATTCTTTGAGGGTAACTCAATCCTCCTATATTTCCAAAATTAGTAGCAGTAGGAATATTTGCGAGTGTTGAACCAAAATTCAGTCTAACAATGCGTTCTCCTCCAGACATTCCTCCTGTTACAATACCAAACCAATTACCATTTTCAAGTTCCAGATGAATATCTTCGAGATTACCCGGTAAAACACCTCCTACATTTCCCAAATTAGTTGCAACTGGTGTATTCATCAAACTACTACCAAAAAACAATTTGGTAATTGTACTGACACTATTATTACAGACAAAAGCATAATAATCTGTACCATCTTTGGCTATTGACATAAATACAGGACCATTAAAAGCACCAATATTTCCTAAATTAATTCCTTGAGGTACTGTACTTGTATTTCCCTGACAAAAGTTCCAATAATATGTTGTTGCTCCAATACTCTGATCAATAACATTAAATTGTTGATTAACACAAACGGTATCGGGAGATGAAAATGAGGTAACAGGAACAGTTGGAGTCGGGACACAATTAATACTAACACCCACTGTTGTTGTTGAGACACATCCAGAAGAAGAGGTTACTTGTGCTATTACAGTATAATTACCATTACTCAAATTACTAATTGAATTTATATACGATGCAGAGTTGTTTGTTTGACTTACCACTCCACTAGAATTTAACCAAGTGTAAGTTATTTGTGGATTTGGTAATGTCGTGCTTAATGAAGTTGATGCAGTTGCTGTTAACCCATTACATACTGCAGATGAAGTTAATTGCATATTAAATGGATTTGTGACTTCAAACAAAGTTACTTCACCATAAAAACCAACTGACCCTCCCGCATCAGCAATAGTAACATCTATATAATTTTGACCGGATACAAAGTCTGTATCGCAAATAGGGATATTTAAAAGATAGGGCTTCGTAATTCCTGGAATATTGTTGTAAGTAGAAGATAAAAATTGCCCTTTTAAAGTACCATTTAGTTTAACATCATTAACAGCATCATCTGCAGACATTTTAAAAGACAAAGAATATCTATTATTTGTTGTTGATAGATTTGGTAAATTAAAATACGTACGAAATGTAATTAATTTTAATCCAAGAGATGTTGTTGTTGCATTTGCATTAATACTTCTATTAGCAATTATACCTGTATAAACATTATTTCCAACATTAGGAACAACATAGGTAGGAGCATTTGGATAATTAATAACACTAGCTGGATTGTTAGGAACTACCAAATCTTCAATTTTTGTTAAAAACCAATAGTTATCAATTGAACCTAAGGGATAATAACTATTTGTTGCTCTGTCGTATGCTGTATTTAAAACACTATAAGTTGTAGGTGTTTGAGCTTTCAAAAAAATCGAAAATCCGCATAATATCAAAAAAGTAACATAAATACAACGTAAATTCCTCATTCTAAATCAAATAAATCACATTACCATCAAAGATACTAAATAAAAATGGCATAATAATCCAAACCCATAAGTGAGTGATACTTTTAAGCAATTGAAGAATTTTATCAGATAAGTGTTATAATTTACTTTAAAATTTCGTCAAAACATTTACCCATATAGACAATCATCTCATCATTAATCATAGGTGTTACACCAATCCAAAATGTATCGTTTACAATAATATCCGTATTTGGCAAATCACCCACAACGCGATAATCATAATCTTTAAAGTAAGGTTGTTTACGTAAATCACCAGCAAATAATAAACGAGTCGCTACTTTTTTATCATTTAATTTTTGTACTAAATCATTGCGAGTAATACCTGCATCTTTTTTTACAGTAATTAAAAAACCAAACCATGAAGGATTAGCCTTTGGAGTTGCTTCTGGCAAAATTAATTTATTAGAATGTTTTTGTAAAGTCTTCGTCAGTAAATCAAAATTATGTCTTCTAATTTTAATGAAATCGTCTAACTTTTCTAACTGTGCTAAACCTAAAGCAGCTTGCATATCAGTAATTTTTAAATTAAACCCTTGACGAGAATAAATGTATTTATGATCGTAACCCATTGGTAAATCACCTAATTGTTGGCAAAAACGTAATCCACAAGTATTATCCTTTCCTGGTTCACACCAACAATCACGTCCCCAATCTCTAAACGATTCAGCAATTTTCTTTAATTTAGAATTAGATGTATATACTGCACCACCCTCACCCATTGTAATATGATGTGCAGGGTAAAAACTTAACGTTGCTATATCTCCAAATGTACCAACATGTTGTCCGTTGTATGTTGCCCCTAAAGCATCGCAACAATCTTCCATTAACCATAAATCATGTTTCTCACAAAAATCTGTAATGGCTTCTAAATTAAATACATTACCCATCGTGTGAGCAATCACTACTGCCTTTGTTTTATGCGATAGTGCTTTTTCTAAAAGTTCCACATCAATCTCATAATGAGGTATTGTTACATCTAAAAACACAGGAATAGCACCATATTGCAAAATTGGATTTACTGTTGTTGGAAAAGATGCAGCAACAGTAATAACTTCATCACCTGGTTTAATTCTTTCTTCACCTAACTCTTTAGCTGTTAAGGCTGAGAAAGCCACTAAATTAGCTGATGAACCTGAATTAACGGTTAACACAGACTTCACGTTGATATACTTTGCTAACTTTTTTTCAAACTCTGCATTAAATTTACCTGTTGTAAACCAAGCATCTAAAGCTGAATCGGTGATATAAGTTAACTCTTTATGATCAAATACTTTCCCACTAACAGGTACAGCTGATTCTCCCTCAATAAAAGGTTTTGCTTTAAAAGCCTCATCATGATACTCTTTTATTAAAGCGTGTATTTGATGTTTGATATCTAATAATTTTGACATAATTATTTGCTACAATATTCTTCTATTTGTTTAACACGACAATCGTAGATATTGTTTTGAGAATTCAACTCCTCTTGATATCCTTGAATTGTAAATTGAATAGTTTCTTCGAAATTTAATTTAGGTTTCCATCCTAAAAAGTTTACAGCTTTTGTAATATCTAATTTCAATAAACCTGCTTCATGTAATTTTTCAGTTGCTTTAGGAAAATCTATTTTGATACTAGGAATTATTTTTTTCACTTCACACACCACATCTCCAACACTATAATTTTCAAAAGCAGCTGGACCAAAATTCCATCCCCCAGTAAACGATTTACCATTTGTCCAAAGTTTCTCTGCTAATTTCATGTAACCAAAAACTGGTTCTAATACAAACTGCCAAGGGCGAACAGAACCAGGATTACGAATTACTGAAGTTTGATTAGCTTGATAGGCTCTTATCATATCCGGAATAATTCTATTATCTGCCCAATCTCCGCCTCCTATTACATTTCCAGCCCTACCAGATGCTACATGAGCTGTTCCATCCTTAGTAAAAAAAGATTTGATATATGAATTGGTAATTAGCTCTGAACAACCCTTAGAAGCACTATAAGGATCATCGCCTCCCATCGCATCATTTTCGCGATAACCCCACATCCATTCATTGTTTTGGTAACACTTATCTGTCGTCACATTAATTGCCACTTTAACTGAAGAGCAATTTCTCACAGCTTCAAAAAAATTAACCGTTCCCATTAAATTTGTTTCGAAATTATAATGAGGATTATTGTACGATTCTATAACAAGAGGTTGAGCTGCCAAATGAAAAACAATATCAGGCTTTACTTGATTAAAATAATTTTGTAATTTTTCTAAATCTCTAACATCAC
>JAEUTR010000699.1 GCA_016787365.1 Bacteroidia bacterium | reverse complement strand
GTGAATGAAGTTTGTATATTTTGAAATTGCTTCGATGCTTCGGTTTCGTCTTTAGCTTCTGAAAGTTCTTTTACCAAATCAATGTATGGCAACAGCCACTTGTGCAATTCATCGTGGGCTTTGCCTTTCATTGTGCAATTGGAAGTAAGCAAATCAATGTTGGATTGTAATTTTTCAGATAATGATTTGTAATCTTTTTGGTCAACCTTAGCAAAGGAAATAACATCGTTTTCCATATTGCGAATATGAGTAATCATGTTGGCATCAACTTTCCATTTTTCTCCATTGTTAAGTTCGATGGTTTTCATTTCATCATCGTGATGATGTTCTTCGTGAGCAGCGGTTTCGGTTTGCTCCTTTGATTTTTCGTTAGAAGTATTGCCACAACTGAAAAGGAACAAACTGATTACTGGAATTAAAATTATTATCTTATTACTCATATGGTTTTTATTAGTTTTAGTATTCGTGAATACTTCGTATTTCATAATTTCTTTTTTGTTATTGTGAACTATGCAATGATTGCAAATACAAGGGTCACGGTAATTCTAAAAATCATTGCACCGATGGTTTTTGTTTCATAAATTCCACCTGAACTTGCGTGAATTTTAAGACCGATAAAGGCTGCTATCAGTATGAGTGTAGATATTCCTAAGAGAGTAGTCGTCCATTTTTTGCCTTTAATAAATCCATAAGCAGCAAACAAGTAAAGAATACTACTGATGAAATTTGACCAAACCACAAACAAAACATAGTTGCCCTCTTTGGCTCTAATGCCAAACAAATCAAATATTACGGAAGTGCTTAGAAATAGAGTAAGTAAGCCAAATCCTGATAAGACTGTTGCCAAAAGATATGGAAGTATTTTTTTCATTTTTCTAACATTTTTAAAAGTCCGTTTAAAACATTTTTTCCATCATTCACGAGATTTGATTTGTTGCCTGACAATTTCCATTTCAAAACTACCATTCGCATACTTCCCATAATAATTGTTGTAATGGTATCAGCACTTAAAAGCTTTATAAAAACACCTTCGTTCTGTCCTCTTACGATAAGGGCATTTATGTTTTTTTGCATTAATGCCATCATTGTTGAAACCTTCTCACTTAGGTCTTTATTAAATTGAAATATTCCTTCGGAAAAAATCACGCTAACTATGGCAGGTTTCTGAACAAATGTGTTAAGCTGTGACACAAAAACATTCTTCAAAAGTTCAGAAGGTTGTTTTTCTTTAACTTCAATTATTACTGCAAGTCGCTCATTCATTTCTAAAATGAAATAGGTCAATACGCCAAGGAGTATTTCGTTTTTACTTTTAAAATGTCGGTACAATGCGGCTTCAGATAAATTGAGGTCAGCAGCTAAGTTTTTTATAGTTAATTCCTGTATCCCGAATTTATCAATGCGAAGCGTTGCAGCTTCCATTATTTCTATTTGCCTTTCGGTAAAATCTTTATTTTTCATTGTTAAGTTTTAAATTAATAAACGAAAAACCTAACCAAATTACGGAGGCAGTCATTGCAATTGCACCAATTAATACTAAGGCTGGAGGCAAACCCAAATAAATCTCAGTTATTATTCCAATTGGCATTAACAAACCTGCCATTGCCAACCAAGAAATAGTTTTCACATTTTTGAGTTTGTCTCTGAAATGCAGAAGCAAATAACCAATCAAGATATTTAGAAATCCAAATAAGTTTCCGTGAACGTGAGCCAGTCTGCTTTCAAAGTGTTTGCCGATACTGTATGAGTTTATCCATTCTTCTTTTCCCGGTGCGAAGTCTCGCAAGTAGATTAAAAGAAATCCATAGGCCATAAAAAGTCCCATTGTCAAAAAGCCTATTGCTATGTTATTTTTACCGTTCATATTGTTTATTTAATGTAAGTGAGTGTTCGCTCACAAAGGTAATTAAATTTAATTTACACTAACAAGTTTTTTTGAGAAAACTTTGAAAGATGACGAAAATCATCACGTGAGGTTGGTAATTGGCTCTTTTGGTTTTGCCGAAGTGTCGGCTTGTGCGGTAGGGGCAAAACCAAATGTGCCAATGTGGGTTGGCTAAAATTATTTTTTTAAATGTGCGGTGGGAAAATTTTTAAAACCTTGTGTTGTCTTGATTGTCGCCAAACGGGTCAGCTCGTGTCGAGTTACAGCGAAATTGTCAACCGAGTTGTTGTCGCCATAAAGTAAGTTTGGAAGTCAAAAGTTTGGTGGTTTTGGTGTCTGTTTGATGGTTGCACTGTCGTTCTTTAGGCTTGCTTATAACGTCAGCCTGTGAAAAAACCTGTTTCACATCGGCCGGTTAAAAAAGGTTCATATAAATTTACGAAAATCGCTTAATCGGGATTTATTTTTAATAAAAACAATTCCATGGATTATATCAGTCCGTTTAACCGGGAACAG
>JAEUTR010000684.1 GCA_016787365.1 Bacteroidia bacterium | reverse complement strand
TACAAAAAGGAAAAATAAAGTCTTTCAGAGCTCATGAATATGGCAAAGAATTAATTATTTCCTTGTGTAAAGAAGGTGATTTTTTTGGGTACACGGCTTTGCTGGATGAAACGCCTTATAATGAAAGTGCTGAAGCATTAGAAGATTCAAGCGTAGTTTTAATTCCTAAAGAAGATTTTTATGCTTTATTAAATAATAATCATGGCGTAATGAAACGCTTTGTAAGATTATTATCCAACGAAATTCAAGAAAAAGAAGAACAACTTTTAAAAATGGCATATAGTAGCGTGAAAAAACGCGTTGCCGAAGCATTACTCAAACTTCAAAAAAATTATCAGCAAAATTCTAAAGATAGTTTCAGTATCTCCATTTCCCGTGAAGATTTAGCTAATATTGTAGGTACTGCAACTGAATCATTAATTAGAACTTTAAGTGATTTTAAACAAGAAGGCTTAGTGGAAATTAAAGGCAGTAACATTTCTATTGTTGATACTAAAAAATTTGAAGCTTATATTAAAAAGTATTTCTAATCCATTATAATCATAAAACAAAGAAAGCCTTTCAAAATGAAAGGCTTTCTTTGTTTTTAAAATCTTGCTACTCTTCGGTGGCAATAAGGCGTTCCTCCTTCTTTTTCATAGTATTGCTGATGATATTCTTCTGCAGGCCAAAACTTAGTTGCTTTCTTTAACTGGGTGGCTACTTTATACCCTTTTAATTGAAGCTGAGCAATTAATTTTTCTGTAGTTGCTTTTTGTGCATCATCTAAATAAAACACCACTGATAAATATTGTGGCCCTACATCATTTCCCTGTCCGTTTGCTTGAGTTGGGTCATGTATTTCAAAAAACAATTTAGTGAGTTCTTCATAGCTTGTTTGAGAAGGGTCGTAGGTGACTTCCAAAGCCTCAACATGTCCGGTTGTATGATTACATACTTCTTTATATGTTGGATTTTCTTTAAAACCACCTGTATAGCCAACACTTGTGCTAATTACTCCTTTGGCATTTTGAAAATAATATTCCACACCCCAAAAACAACCTCCCGCAAAAATAGCCTTTGCTGTATTAACCTTAGATGCATCCTCTACAAACAACATGGAAATAGAATTCACACAATGACGTGTATCTTTGTCTGTTAAACCCTCTCCATAAAAAACATGTCCTAAATGGCCACCACAAGTAGCACAGGTAATTTCTGTTCTTTGTCCATCAGCATCTAATGTTTTTTTCACCGCACCTTTTATCTCATCATCAAAACTAGGCCATCCACATCCGGAATGAAATTTAGAATCTGATTTATATAATGGAGCATTACATTGTTTGCAAATGTAGGTTCCTTTATTAAAATTATCCGTATACTCTCCTGTAAAAGGCCTTTCTGTACCTTTATTTATTATGACATATTGCTCTTCTTTAGTAAGTGTATTATATTTCATGGGTTTATTTTTTTTTAATATTGAATTTTCATTGATTTCTGTGGTGTTTTTAGAGTTTTGACATCGGGTATTATAACACCCAACTATAAACAATAAAACAACTAACAATCCTCTGGATTGTTTTAAAAGTGTAATACCGATTGTTGTTTCTTTTTTCATGTGATTAGTGTATATAAAATTAACATATAATCCTCCTAAATGTTGTGTAACCTTAATCAATTTATGATTTTTTATAACTTTATCTTTAACTGCTATTATTAATAAAGTATCTTTAATAAAATGAAAACCAAAATCATATTTATTTGTTTGTTTATCCTTGCTCTATCTATAAAAGGCAATGCAAAACCACTCATTAATAATGATAGCATTTGTGGCGATAGCATTATTGAATTTAGCAAAAAACATGTGGGCACAAAATATAAATATGCCAGTATTAATCCTGAAAAGGGCTTTGATTGTTCGGGTTTTGTATACTATGTTTTTAATCATTTTCAGAAAAAAGTGCCACGTTCATCTATTGAATATAAGGAGGCAGGGACTACTATTCATCCCGACTCTTTTAAAGTGGGCGACATTATTGTATTTAGGGGAACAAACGCAAATAATCGAAATCCAGGACATGTAGGTATTATTATCTCAAACTATGGTAATGAATTAACTTTTATCCACAGTTCTTCTAATAAAAAACATTCCGGAATTAAAGTCTCTTCCTTTAACGATTCTCCTTACTACCGAAAAAGGTTCATAAAAATTGTAAGGCTAATGCCTGTATATTAATCCTTAATTTGTTAAAAAAGCACTATTTTGTATATATATTTCTGAAAAAAGTGATAAATTCATAAAAAGAAAAAATATATAGAGTTGAACATAAACATATGCTCTATACCTAATTAAACATACATGAAAAAATGCCTCATCATCATTCTGAGTTTTCTGTGCAATATTGTTTATTGCCAGATTTCGTTGGAACTAAAAGAAGAGCAAACCTCAAACTGGTCGCTAACCGACAGAACAAGATTAAATACTGCAGATATTTATTTTAAAAATCAGGAGTATCTTTTTGCCCGGTCTATTTATGATAGCTTATATAAAAAACATAAATCAAATATTTACATTGGTTATCTTTTAGGCACCTGTAATACTTACGATTCAAGGTACCAGCAAATATCAGAATCTTTAATAAAATCAGCAGAGCCTGCAAAATCAAAATTATTAGATTATGATTATTATTTAGGCAGAGCTTATCTGGTGAATGGTAAATATAATGAAGCCATCCTGCAATTTGAAAAATACAAACTCAACCAATTAAATAAAGATACCAAAGATGAAGTTGATCATCAGATATCTATTTGTAAAAATGCCATTGATTTGGAAAATAAATCGGCGGTAGCCAAAACCACTAATATTGGAGCTCCGGTTAATACTTCAGGTTCGGAATATACGCCTGTATTTCCATCAAACGAAAGCTTTATGGTATTTACTTATCGCGGAACACGATCGATGGGAGGAAAACAAATACTACCTAATAAAACCGATGAAAAAAACGGTATTTACTTTGAAGATATTATGATTTCTTCGAAAGACGATCAGGAGAAATGGTCGGAACCAAAACCAATCAGTACTATTAATACCAATGGACATGATGCCGCCGTTCATATTTCTCACGACGGGCAAAAATTGTTTTTATACAGAAACGTTGGGATTGGAAGCGGAGATATTTATGTAAGTAAACTGGATGGTTCTAATTGGGGTATTCCGGAAAAAGTGAAAGGTATTAATTCTAATTTTTGGGAAGGCAGTGTTTGTTTGTCTCCTGACGAAAAAACGATTTACTTTTCAAGCGACAGGCAAGGTGGATTGGGAGGCAGGGATATTTACTTTGCACAGTTAATGCCTGATGGAAGTTGGGGAAATGTGAAAAATTTAGGCCCAGAAATTAATACAAAATATAATGAAGATGCGCCGTTTATTCACTCAGATGGAAAAACCTTATTCTTTGCCTCAACCGGACACAACACGATTGGTGGATATGATATTTTTAGAAGTGAATTTAAGCAAGGTAAATGGACAACGCCTTATAACGTTGGCAAACCTGTAAATACAACGCAAGATGATAAATTTTATGTTGTTTCTTCTGATGGAGAAAGAGGTTATTACTCTTCCGAAAAAAAAGATGGTTTTGGTCAACAGGATATTTATATAGTAGAACCGGGTTTATTTGGCAAACCTACTTCGCTGGTACAGGTAATTGGTAATGTAAAATATGATAATGCTCCGGTAAAAGCCACTATTTTTGTTCGATCTAAACTTAACAAAAAAGATTTTTCGGGAACCTTTCATTCTAATTCCATAACAGGCGGTTACCTTGTAAACCTACCTTCCGGTAATGAGTATGAAATTGTATATAAATACTTAAATACAACACTGATAAAAGCCATTTCTACTGCCAAAATTGATTCTTTTGCCCGAATTGAAATTGATGCCGAATTGTTTTCTGACGAGTACCAACGTTTAAATTATGCTGCAATAGATTCATCTGCTTTTAAATCGGATGATATGATTAGTT
>JAEUTR010000626.1 GCA_016787365.1 Bacteroidia bacterium | reverse complement strand
ACCAAGACGATAAGAACTCTGGAATGCTTTTAATGCTGCGTCATAATTGTTAGTTATTGCAAGCACGTTCCCGTAATTAATATATAGCTCGGCATTGGCAGTGTCTTTCAATAGTCCTTTTTCAAAACATGTCCGTGCTTCAGGATACTTCTGTTTTTCAAAATAAAGTGCACCCAACACATTATATGTTGCAGCATTAGCATTTCCATTAAGCTGCGCCCTGTTTAAATAATACATGGCACTGTCTTTTTGTCCACTTTTGTATAATGTATAGCCAATGTTTCCTAACAGATCAGGATTATCATTGTATTTACTGCGATCAGTATGGTATATTTTTAGAGCTGATGTAAAATTATTTTGTTTGGTGTAAATATTTCCTAGGTTAATTACAGCATCATGAAAATAAGGATCTATAGCCAGACAAACTTCATATTCTTTTTGGGCAATGCTAAGATCATTTACAATGGTTTTTTCTAATACAAGTGCGTTATTAAAACGAACCCGGGCACTGTTGGGAGCATTATCCACATCGTTTTTAAATAAGGTGAAGTTATCTTTCCAGTCTTTATTTCTGGTATAACTTCTTACAGAAAATAAAACAAATACTGCAAGCAAAGTGTACTGTATTGTTGCAGGAACTTTTACAGATGAAAGGTCTGTTTTAAATAGTTTAAAAACGAAAAGGCAAATAAGGATACACGAACCAATGGTTGGAATAAATAAAAATCGATCACCCATGGTAGCTCCAATATTGAACACTATATTCCCAGTGAGTAGAAGCGGTAAGAATATCATAAAAAGACAAAATGAAATAAGGGAGTTACTTTTAAAAAATTTGTAAGAAAAATATATCATTGCAATAAGTAATATCAAACCTCCAATCGCGGGAATTGAAAAGAAAGTGATAATAGGAATCTCGTTGAAGGAGTAGTCGTATGATAAGTTATAGGGATAAAACGCTTTTATGATGTATCTGGCAAACATTCCTAGGGCTGTAGCCTTTTGTTCAAGTATGGATGATGATGCCAAAAGCGAATTGTCGGAATAAGTGTAGGTAATTCGTGGAGAGGTTGAACTTCCAATAATGTATTGATGCCATGCAAACCATACTGTGGTTGTGGCCAAAAGGAGTAAACGTTGCTTAATAAGTGTTGCAATATTTTTTTCTTTCATGTAATCAATCAAGAAGATAATTGGCAGAAAAGCAATAGCGCCTTCTTTTGATAATAATGCTAGAAGAAAGAACCCAGCACTTAAAAGTATTTTATTTTTTTTAGACCCTTTAATAATATAAAGCGCTCTGCAAGATAAAAGGAAAAAAAGTAATGAGAATATTTCATCCCTGCTTTTAATATTAGCCACTACTTCTGTATGAATTGGGTGAACAATAAATAGCATTACAGCAAACAGGAAAAAGCGTTTGTCTATTTTATTGAAAACTGCACATAAGAACTCAAACAGCAGGCAACATGCAATTGCATAATAAAGAATGTTGAAAAAGTGATGAATCGGAGCATTTGCAGGGCTTATTGCATGTTCTATTGCAAATGCCACTAAAGATAATGGTCTATATAAACCAGCGTTCGAATTCCAATACCCCTCCCAGTAAAAAGTAGTTAATATATCAGGGACGCCTTTAATACCTGCATTTACAAATCGGTTGTTCTCTACTACAGCAACATCATCCAAAACAAAGCCGTGTTTTAATGTGTTGGCGTACATAATAAAACTCAGGATAGCAATAATTATATAATAATTCCTGAAAGAATTTGAAGGAGCTGATATTACCTGAGTTTCTTTTGCCATATGAATCCTGTATTTTATAAATATAATTATTTTATTTAGAATTGAATTCAACAAAAAACTCCCCACCAATTATGATGAGGAGTCTTTATTAAATCAGTGAAAAATTTATTTTTTAATGATTTTAATTATTTGTTGGCTGTTATTTTGAATCACTTTCACGAAATAAATACCATTCGCTTGGTTGTATATATTAAGTTCATGTTTACCTGAATGTAAGTTCTCACTAACAATAGTTTGTCCTAAAGTGTTTGTGATACTTACTTTCGAATCTGTACTTAATT
>JAEUTR010000624.1 GCA_016787365.1 Bacteroidia bacterium | reverse complement strand
AATCGGTCTTCTTCAACTAATTCGTCAGGTAAGAATTCTTTCCAATCTGAAACAATTTCATCCGTGTTGTATAGATATAAATAGTAGGTAATACCGTCTTTATTAACCTGTTTCAAATTCTGTAAATCAAATTCATTTCTTTGATTTTTCTTCTTAAAAGATGATTTAAGTATTTTCTCAATAATTTTTTCACATTCCAAAAGACCTACCAATTGACGATTATTTTTATCAATCCTGTATATATTTAGAATTTGTGACATATTGATTTAATTTTAGATTATTGCTTCTCAAAAAAAACGCCCCAAAAAATTCGGGGCGTTTTTATAAATTATATTTTTGGTGTTAGTTCTTCTGTTCTCGCTTCTCGCGCTTCGACTTCGCTCAGCGTGACAACTCGAAGTGACAGAACTAAACGATCGTGGTCTGAGCTTGTCGAAGACTACATCATTCCACCCATTCCACCCATGCCTGGGTTACCCATTGGCATTGCTGGAGCGTCTTCTTTTTTCTCTGCTAATACGCAGTCAGTAGTTAATAACATAGCGGCAACTGACGCTGCGTTTTCTAATGCAACACGGCTTACTTTAGCTGGGTCAATAACACCTGCTTTTAATAAGTTTTCGTATTTCTCAGTACGTGCGTTGAAACCGTAATCATCTTTTCCTTCTTTTACTTTTTGCACTACAATAGATCCTTCGATTCCGCAGTTAGCACAAATTTGACGTAAAGGCTCTTCAATAGCACGACGTACAATTTGAATACCAGTGTTCTCATCTTCGTTTACACCTTTTAATTTATCTAAAGATGCAATGGCACGAATGTAAGCAACACCACCGCCCGGTACAATACCTTCTTCAACTGCTGCACGAGTAGCTGCTAAAGCATCGTCCACACGGTCCTTTTTCTCTTTCATCTCCACTTCAGTAGCTGCACCAACATAAAGAACTGCAACACCACCAGCTAATTTAGCTAAACGCTCTTGTAATTTTTCTTTGTCGTAATCGCTAGTTGTAGATTCGATTTGAGCTTTAATTTGATTAACACGAGCTGTGATATCTGCTTTTTTACCAGCACCACCAACAATCGTTGTATTGTCTTTATCAACTGTTACTTTTTCTGCTTTACCTAAGAAAGTTAAGTCAGCGTTTTCTAATAAGAAACCTCTGTCTTCAGCAATAAAAATACCACCAGTTAAAATTGCTAAATCTTCTAACATCGCTTTTCTTCTATCACCAAATCCAGGAGCTTTCACTGCACAGATTTTTAAGTTAGAACGTAAACGGTTTACTACTAATGTTTGTAAAGCTTCACCGTCAACATCTTCAGCAATAATTAAAATTGGCTTACCTGTTTGTACTGCTTTTTCTAATACAGGTAATAATTCTTTCATTGCAGAAATTTTCTTCTCGTAAATTAAGATTAATGGATTGTCTAAAACAGCTTCCATTTTATCTACGTCAGTAATAAAGTAAGGAGAGATATAACCTCTGTCAAACTCCATACCTTCTACAACCTCAACAGTTGTATCAGTACCTTTAGCTTCTTCAACAGTAATTACACCTTCTTTTTTTACTTTAGCCATTGCTTCAGCAATTAACTTACCAATAACGTTATCGTTGTTTGCAGAGATAGTTGCAACTTGTTCAATTTTTTTATTGTCGTTACCAACGTTTTGTGATTGTCTTTTTAAATCAGCAACAATGGTTTCAACTGCTTTATCGATACCACGTTTTAAATCCATTGGATTAGCGCCAGCAGCAACGTTTTTTAAACCAGCAGTAACGATAGCTTGAGCTAATACAGTTGCTGTAGTTGTTCCATCACCAGCTGCATCCGCTGTTTTAGAAGCCACTTCTTTTAATAACTGAGCACCCATGTTTTCAACCGGGTTTGATAATTCGATTTCTTTAGCCACAGTAACACCATCTTTAGTGATTGCAGGTGAGCCAAATTTTTTATCGATAATTACATTACGTCCTTTAGGACCTAAAGTTACTTTTACTGCATTTGCTAATGCATCAACTCCGCGTTTTAAAGCATCGCGAGCTTCTATGTTAAATGTGATGTCTTTTGCCATTTTTGTTTTGGTTTAAGGTTTAATAATAAAGATTCAAGGTCTTTGAATCTTCTGATTTTTGAACTTTTTACTTTAAATCTTGAATTATTTAGATAATTGCGTAGATATCGCTTTCGCGCATAATTAATAAATCTTTTCCGTCTACTTGGATTTCAGTTCCTGCGTATTTTCCGTATAAAACAGTATCGCCAACTTTTACAGTCATTGGTTCGTCGATTTTACCGTTTCCAACAGCTAATACTTTACCTTTCATTGGTTTTTCTTTTGCTGTGTCAGGGATGATTAATCCACCTGCCGTTTTTGTTTCAGCCGGAGCCGCTTCAACCAATACTCTATCAGCTAAGGGCTTTACATTTACAGTTGCACTTGATTTTGCCATAATTATGTGATTTTAATAATTTAAATTTTTACGGTTGCTAATAGTCTAAAAATGTGCCAATAGCCGTTTTTTAGCATTAAGGCGACAATTTTACCGTTTTTGGCGGTTAGAAAATAAAAAATGTCAGTTTAGTGGCAGATATTAGAACTTACTTTCTGTCTTGAAACAGAAAGTAACAAAGAGTTCAAGGCTCTCTAAAATTTAGCTAAAATCTACATGAAAGCAATCTAATGATTTGAAGCGCTTCGCGAACAGCCCAAATCATCTACCCACATGCTTACGCGTTTGCTCCCATTTGATTTTTATGCTAAATTTTAGAATGCCAAAGTAAACACTGAACTCTAAAATCATGAACCGAAGTAGTGCGTGGGATTGCCAAAACGCGATGGCGATAAGCTGTGAATTCCCTTTTTTTAGATGAGCCCGAAAGAGCTTTAGTTCTCTTTCGGTTGCGAATCTTAAAAAAGGGAAGAGCGCGGGGAAATCGTTTTGACTTGTTTTTTTGGTTACTTTTTTGACTAAGAAAAAAGTAACGTGTAAATTCAAGACAGAAAGTAAGTTCTAAATAAAAAAATCAGTCTTTTTTTAGACTGATTTTCAAAATACTTTATTAAAAAAGGAAAGATTACTTCCCTACTTTACTACCATCATAAGCCCATTTAATCCAAATAGAACCCCAGGTAAAACCACCACCAAAAGCGGATAAAATTAAATTATCACCTTTTTTAAATAGTTTTTCATAATCCCATAATAACAATGGAATAGTACCGGCAGTCGTGTTTCCGTAACGCTCAATGTTCATCAACATTTTATCCGTACTTAAACCCATACGGTTAGCAGTTGCTTCGCAAATACGTTTGTTGGCCTGATGTGGTAATAAGTAAGAAATATCGTCTGACGTTAAATTATTTTTTGTCATAATTTCTGCACTTACTTCTGCCATGTTTACCACAGCATGTTTAAATACAGTTTGTCCTTCTTGATGAACGTAGTGTAATTTTTTCTCAACGCTTTCTTTTGATGGAGGCATAAATGAACCACCAGCCACTTGGTATAAATAATTGCGACCAGAACCGTCGGCTTTTAAAATAAAATCCTGAATGCCGCAATCGTCTTCAGATGGTTCCAGTAATACAGCGCCACCGCCATCGCCAAAAATCACACAGGTTGCGCGATCTTCGTAATTTAAAATGGCACTCATTTTATCAACACCAACTACCACTACTTTTTTATAGCGACCGGTTTCAATAAACTGAGAACCTGTTGCTAAGGCGTAAATAAAGCCCGAACAAGCGGCAGATAAATCGTAACCCCAGGCATTTTTGGCGCCAATTTTATCGCAAATAACGTTTGATGTACTTGGGAAAATATAATCGCCTGTAATGGTACCAACAATTAAAAGATCAATATCCAGAGCCGTGATGCCACGTTTTTTTAGTAATTCTTCTATAGCAAACACCATCATATCGGATGTTGCTTTGCCGGGTATATTTAAAACACGTCTTTCTTTAATTCCGGTTCGTGAGGTAATCCATTCGTCGTTAGTATCTACAAATTTTGCTAACTCATCATTAGTCATTACAAAATCAGGAACGTAGCCACCAACGGCAGTTATTGCTGCTCTTTTCATTATTGAAATACGGTTTTAATTTTTTCGTTTAAGTTTGCCTCAACAATATCTTTACTTAACACCATCATATTTTTAAATGCTAATGGAGTTGATTTTCCGTGAGCAATCATGACGTTAGAGTTAATGCCTAAAATAGGAGTGCCACCGTATAATTCGTAATTGAATTTATCAAAATACTCATCACTACGGTTACGTTTTTTTATCATCGAATAAAATGCTTCTGCTGTTTTTAGTAAAACATTTCCTGTAAATCCTTCACAAACAATCACATCAGCTTTGTCTTCAAAAACTTCTAATCCTTCAACATTACCAATAAAATTAAAGTCCTTAGTGTCTTTCATTAAAGCATGAGCAGCTTGTGCTACCAAATTTCCTTTTTCAGGTTCTTCGCCAATGTTTAATAAACCAACTTTTGGGTTATCAATTTTGTAAACTTCTTTGGCGAATACAGATCCTAAAATAGCAAACTGATATAATACATCAGGCTTGCAATCTGCGTTAGTACCTACATCTAAAATAATTCCAAAACCACCATTTAATTTTGGTAAAATAGATGTGATACATGGACGAATAACGCCAGGCACCGCTTTAACGCTAAACATCGCACCAACTAACATTGCGCCAGTATTTCCGGCACTTGCAAAGCATTGAATCTCATTTTCTTTTAATAATTTATAACCAACAGCAATACTACTTTGTGGTTTTTGAGCTAATGCTTTAGTAGGATGCTCGCCCATTTCAATAACGTCGGGTGCATGCACAAAATCAAATTTATCTTCTGCAATTCCTTTTGTTTTTAAATGACATTTTGCTTTTTCGCTATCGCCAATTAAAACCATTCTTACATCAGATGGCAACGCATCAAGCGCCATAATAGCACCATCCAAACAATTTGCCGGGGCAAAATCTCCCCCCATTATATCTAATCCAATCTTCATACGTTTGTTATGTTGTCTTAAAATCGTTTTTTATTTAAAAACGAGCCAAAATCAAGCGACTAAGCAACTAATTTATGAGTAAATATGCAATAATTAGATGGCAAAGTTATTAACCTTAATCATATAATAGTGTTTAAACTTTTTATATAATCATACTTTCAATCTAATTTATTGGCAATGTGAAAGATAAAACTGATGCAGAGCCGTGTTTTTATCGAAATTGATTGTACTTTTGACGCATGACAATTGCAGAAATAGAAAACGAAATTATTGATGAATTTGAACTGTTTGGTGATGACTGGGAAGGAAAATATGAACATCTGATTGAATTAGGGAAATCATTACCAAAAATAGAAGAGAACTTAAAAACTGACGATAGAATTATTAAAGGTTGCCAGAGTAAAGTATGGCTTCATTCTGAAAAAAAAGACGGTGTGATTATTTATACAGCCGATAGCGACGCTATAATTACAAAAGGAATGGTGGCTTTAATGGTTCGTGTTTTATCTCATCAAAAACCTCAGGATATTGTAACCGCTAATTTGGATTTTATTAATAAAATTGGGTTAACGGAACACTTATCGCCTACACGCGCCAACGGATTAGTAAGCATGATTAAACAAATGAAATTAGACGCAATGGCACTAAGCTAAACAGATGTATGAATAATAAAGCTATTTCCTGGACTATATTAATTGCACTTTCATTAGTTTGGGGTAGCTCGTTTATGTTGATGAAACAAGGCTTGAGAGCCTTTACCAGTGATGAGGTAGCAGGCTTGCGAATCACCATTGCATCAGCGTTTATGCTGCCTTTTTTAATCAAACACTATAAAATTGAGTTAAAAAAAAATCTGGTGGGTCTTTTGTTAATGGGTGTTTTTGGGAATTTAATCCCTGCCTTTTTATTTACTAAAGCCGAAACCCAGATTAGTAGCAGCTTAACAGGCATGTTAAATGCCTTAACGCCCATGTTTACTATTTTGGTGGGGATGATAGCATTTAATCATAAAATCTCTAAAAATCAGATTATTGGCGTGTTAATTGGATTTATTGGAGCTATTGCCCTTGTTGCTTTAGGCGATAATAAAGAGGATCAAACAAAAAATATCATGTATTGCTTACTGGTTGCAGCCGCTACATTGTGCTACGCAATCAGTGTAAATGGCATTAAGGCCTATTTAGGGCATGTAAATTCACTTACGGCTACAGTATGGTCATTTACCTTAATTGGTCCGGTGGCAGCTATTTATTTGTTTGGCTTTACGGATGTGGTAGCACACGCCACTCAACATCCTGAAGGAATGAGGTCTTTAGGGTTTGTGAGCATTTTGGCTATTGTAGGGTCGGCTCTTTCGGTAGTAATATATAATACTTTAATTAAATTATCTGGAACTGTGTTTGCGGCCAGTTGTACGTATTTAATTCCTATAGTAGCTATTGGCTGGGGTTTATTTGATGGAGAAATCATTAATTTGTTTCAGGTTTTGGCAGTGATAGTTATTATTACCGGTATCTGGATGATTAATTCTTCTGCTAAAGCTTCTGAAAAGAAAGGTAGCTAATTTACTGAATTTCAGTAAATTAATCAATTTTAAAATCTTGAAACGTTGAAAAACCTAAAAATAACAGGTGTTTTAGAAGAAATAAGTGCTCAAAATCTTTGGCAGATACAAAAAACCACTTATCTTTGCCGTCCTTAAAAAAATTATTAACAATAAAAATTAACACTCATGTATGCAATTGTAGAAATAGCAGGGCAACAATTTAAAGTGGAACGAGGCAATAAAGTTTACGTTCACCGCCTAGATGCTAACGAAGGTGCTAAAGTGGAATTTGACAAAGTTTTCTTAATTGATAACGGCGGAAAAATCACTGTTGGTGCACCAACTGTTGATGGCGCAAAAGTTGCTGCCACAGTAATTGAACACTTAAAAGGCGATAAAGTTATCGTATTTAAGAAATTACGTCGTAAAGGTTACCAAAAATGGAATAACCACCGTCAACA
Organism: Bacteroidia bacterium; assembly: GCA_016787365.1. Lineage (GTDB taxonomy): Bacteria > Bacteroidota > Bacteroidia > B-17B0 > Aurantibacillaceae > UBA4416. The sequence continues at coordinate 2,344 of JAEUTR010000624.1, read as the reverse complement.
CTTAACTCAAATCTTAATTCAAGGTATCTTGACTAAAGGTGAGACTTTAAAAGACGAATTAAAAGCTGAAAAATCAGTTCGCGAATTCTTAGCTCCAAGCCACAGAAATCCTGTTGCTAAAGTTGAAGTTGTTGCTGAGAAAAAAGCACCTGCAAAAAAAGCAGCCGCTAAGAAAGCACCTGCAAAAAAAGCAGCTAAAAAAACGGAAGAATAATTAAACATTAACCATTAAATTTTTAAACAATGGCACATAAAAAAGGAGCCGGTTCCACAAACAACGGTCGTGAATCACATAGTAAACGTTTAGGCGTTAAAATTTTCGGTGGTCAAGCTTGTATCTCTGGAAACATTATCGTTCGTCAACGCGGTACGAAACATAACCCGGGAGTAAATGTAGGTATGGGAAAAGATCATACTTTATTTGCTTTAGTAGATGGTAAAGTAGTTTTCAAAAAGAAAAAAGACGACAGATCTTACGTTTCGGTTGTTCCTGCATAAGGGATAATAGAGACTTAATTTATTAAGTACTTGAAGCCCTCCGAAAACCGGTGGGCTTCTTGTGTTTATTGAACAATCGTATTTGTCTGTCATAATACAACCATCATAGAGTTATAGGAACATAACAAGTAGAGGTTAAAAATAGAAAATACATTTTATGCATAGCATTTATGTTAAAAGCAAAGCTTCTATGATATGATTGCAATTTAAGAACACGATGTTTTTATGTGGTTAAAAAAAAGATAATTACTTTCTTTAATCTACAATCAAAATCCATTTCAACCATTAATTTTGTCACACACAAAAAATCAATACTATGTTACAACTTAGTTACATCAGAGAGAATAGAGAAGACGTTTTAAAACGTTTAGCAATTAAAAATTTTAAAGATGCTGAAAGCATTATCAATTCAATTGTCGAATTGGATAATAATAGAAAATCAGCTCAACGCTTGGCAGACGATGTAAAAGCAGAAGCTAATGGTTTAGCAAAGCAAATTGGTGATTTAATGAAATCGGGAAAGAAAGAGGAAGCAGAAACATTAAAAGCAAAAACAGCCGAGTTAAAAACAAAAGAAAAAGAGTTTGATGAAACATTAAAAAACATCGAACAAGACATTCATAAAATTTTAGTAACGGTTCCTAACTTGCCTAACTTAACTGTACCGGTTGGTAAAACTCCCGAAGATAACGAAGTAGTTAACGAACATGGAACTATCCCTACATTACATGCAGGCGCAACTCCACATTGGGAATTAACGACTAAGTATGATTTAATTGATTTTGAATTAGGTGTTAAATTAACAGGTGCTGGTTTTCCGGTTTACAAAGGGAAAGGTGCAAGATTACAACGAGCGTTGATTAATTATTTTTTAGATAAAGCGACAGCTAAAGGATATAATGAAGTACAACCTCCTATTTTAGTAAATGCAGATAGTGGTTATGGCACGGGACAATTACCTGATAAAGAAGGACAAATGTATCATTGCCAAGTGGATGATTTATATTTAATTCCAACTGCTGAGGTGCCTATTACCAATATGTACCGCGATGTCATTTTAAAAGAAAGTGATTTGCCAATTAAAAATTGTGGTTACACACCTTGTTTTAGAAGAGAAGCTGGAAGTTACGGAAAAGATGTACGTGGTTTAAATCGTTTACACCAATTTGATAAAGTAGAGATTGTACAAATTGCACATCCTGATAAATCTTACGAGATTTTAGAAAACATGCGTGAGTTTGTAAGTAGCCTTTTACAAGAATTAGAATTGCCATACCGTACCTTAAAATTATGTGGTGGTGATATGAGTTTTGGTTCGGCATTAACATACGATTTAGAAGTGTGGAGTGCTGCACAAGGACGTTGGTTAGAAGTAAGTTCTGTTTCTAACTTCGAAACATTCCAAACTAATCGTTTAAAATGCCGTTACAAAGATGCTAATGGAAAAACTCAATTAGCACACAGCTTAAATGGTAGCGCCTTAGCATTGCCTCGTATTGTAGCATCACTATTAGAAAATAACCAAACAGAAGCAGGTATTAAAATCCCTAAAGTATTAGTGCCTTATACAGGCTTTGATATGATTGCTTAATTCTATAGCTTAATTCTATAAAATAAAAAAACCGCTTTGAAGTTTCAAAGCGGTTTTTTATTGTGATTACTTTTATAAACTATTCTTTAATCAACTTAATTGTATGTTGTTTAGTATTTTGAATCACTTTCACGAAATAAATACCATTCGCTTGGTTGTATATATTAAGTTCATGTTTACCTGAATGTAAGTTCTCACTAACAATAGTTTGTCCTAAAGTGTTTGTGATACTTACTTTCGAATCTGTACTTAATT
>JAEUTR010000623.1 GCA_016787365.1 Bacteroidia bacterium | reverse complement strand
CGATGGTAAAGCTCAATACTCTTGCCTACCAAATAATGATGGTGGTATTGTGGATGATTTAATTGTTTACCGTATTGACGAAAAAACCTACATGCTAGTAGTTAACGCATCTAACATTGATAAAGATTGGAACTGGATTAGCAAGCACAATACAAACAATGTGGAAATGCATAACATTTCTGAAAAAACATCTTTACTAGCAATTCAAGGTCCAAAGGCAATGGATGCGCTTCAAAAATTAACAGATGTGAAGTTAGCAGACATTCCTTATTACTCATTTGCTAAAGGTAAATTCAATGGAGTAGATAATGTAGTTATTTCAAACACAGGTTACACAGGAGCGGGTGGTTTTGAAATTTATTTTGAAAATGAATATGCCGAAAAAATGTGGGATGGAATTTTTGCAGCTGGAGCAGAATTTGGCATTAAGCCAATTGGTTTAGGCGCTCGTGATACATTGCGTTTAGAAATGGGGTTCTGCTTATATGGGAATGATATTGATGATACGACATCCCCAATTGAAGCAGGTTTAGGATGGATTACAAAATTCACTAAAGACTTTACGAATCGTGCTGCTATCGAAAAACAAAAAACAGATGGCGTTACTAAAAAATTAGTTGGCTTTGAAATGATTGACAGAGGTATTCCTCGTCACGACTACCAAATTGCTGATGCAAATGGAACCATTATTGGTAAAGTAACTTCGGGAACGCAATCTCCAACCTTAAACAAAGCCATTGGTATGGGCTACGTCAATAAAGATTTTGCCAAAGCTGATACAGATATTTTTATTGTCATTAGAGATAAGGCTATTAAAGCAAAAGTTTGTAAAATACCTTTCTTAAAAAAATAATATAGACAAAAGATATATGATTAAAGATACATGATATCAAAGTCTTTAATCTTGTATCATTAATCTTACTAAAATGAACATAGAAGTTTGTTATACTCCTCAAGCCTACAATCTTTTTCATAAGGATGAAAGCATTGTGGTTGTAATAGATGTTTTTAGAGCAACCTCGGCAATTGTTACAGCATTTTATAATGGTGTTAGTAAAATGATACCTGTAGCCACAGTTGAAGAAGCTAAAGAATACCAACGTAATGGATATCTAGCTGCCGCCGAACGTAATGGAGAAATGATTGAAGGGTTTGAATTAGGCAACAGTCCTTTTGGCTATATGAATAGTAAGGTAAAAGGGAAAACCATTGCTATTTCAACTACTAATGGAACACAAGCGATTGAAGCAAGTCGCAAGGCTTCAAAAATTTTAGTAGGAAGCTTTTTAAACCTAGATGTATTATGTGAATATTTAGCGGCTCAAAAAAAGGATGTTGTTTTAGTTTGTGCCGGTTGGAAAAATAAATTCAATTTAGAAGACACCATTTTTGCAGGGGCAGTTGTAGAAAAACTAACTACTGAATCAGGATTTGAAATTACCTGCGACTCTGCCATTGCCTCTAAGCATTTGTATAATATTGCAAAAGACGATTTGTATGAATTCTTATCAAACTCATCGCACCGAAATCGTTTAGCAAAACTAGATTTAGAACGTGATATTAAATATTGCTTAACCCCTAATCAATGTCCTGTAATCCCGGTAATGGAAGGGAAATATTTGGTTAAAATGTAATTCGCTCTTCTTATGGAAAATGTTCAAGTGATAGGAAAACGTAGTTCAATTTTAATTAAAGATCAAGTTTTTAGTTTAGTGATTTTGCCTACCGACGATAAAAAGAAAGTAAACTTGATGTTTTTATGGTTATTAGCTTGGAGCGTGAGTGGCGTGATTGTGATTGCTAATTATTTTACACTACAACAAGAAAGTGCTAAACTATTTATCATTATCTGGCTTGCATTTTGGGCTTACTTTGAATTTAAAATAATCAGAGTGTTTATGTGGAAGCGCTTTGGTAAAGA
>JAEUTR010000621.1 GCA_016787365.1 Bacteroidia bacterium | reverse complement strand
TATTAAGTACTGCCCTATTCTATTTTCACTTACAAGAAATTGGCATTAATTCTGCGTTATTACCTGCGCTGAATTTTATGCGGATTGATGAAAATGATGAACCTCAGTTAAGTTATATTGAAAAAAATCTTCAAACAGAACTGGACAAATATCCGACAACTAATTTATTTATTACACAGGGTTATATATGCCGAAATGCCTTTGGAGAAATAGATAATTTAAAACGCGGGGGAAGTGATTACACTGCATCTATTATTGGTGCAGCTATTCATGCCAACGAAGTTCAAATTTGGACAGATATTGACGGTATGCATAATAATGATCCACGTATTGTTTCAAAAACTCATCCCATACACGAATTAAGTTTTGATGAAGCTGCTGAGTTAGCTTACTTTGGAGCAAAAATTTTACATCCAACCTGTATTTTACCTGCACAAAAAAGAAACATTCCTGTGTTGCTAAAAAACACCATGCAACCTGAAGCAAAAGGAACGCGTATTTCAAACATTAATCCTGTAGAAGGATTAAAAGCAGTAGCTGCTAAGGATGGCATTTGCGCTATTAATATCAAAAGCGATCGTATGTTATTAGCTCATGGATTTTTACGAGCTGTTTTTGAAATATTTGAACGTTATAAAACTTCTATTGATATGATTACAACATCAGAGATTGCTGTATCGTTAACTATTGATAACACCAAGTTTTTAAATGAAATTAAAAAAGAACTGGAAGAGTTTGCTAATGTTGAAATAGAGCAGGAACAAACTATTATTTGTATTGTAGGTAATTTACCAAAAGACAAAGCGGGTTATGGATTTAAAGTTTTAGAGTCTTTAAAAGATATTCCATTAAGAATGGTATCCTATGGAGGAAGTGCTAATAACATTAGTGTATTGGTAAACTCAAAATTAAAAAAAGAAGCTCTAGTAGCTTTAAATAAAGGATTGTTTGGATATTAAAAACAGCAGTATGATTTCAGAAAATATAATTAAAAATATATCGCAATATAAAACGCCGTTTTACTATTACGACCTTGGTTTATTAAAGAGAACATTAGATGTTGTAAATACAGAAAGTTCAAAATATAATTATCATGTTCATTATGCTTTTAAGGCAAATGCTAACCCTAAAATCATAAACAGCATTAAAAGTAGCGGTTTGGGTGCCGATTGTGTAAGCGGCAATGAAGTGAAATGTGCTATTGAAAATGGATTTGATGCCTCTAAAATTGTGTTTGCAGGTGTTGGCAAAAGTGATGATGAAATTAATTACGCATTAGAAAAAAATATTTTTTGTTTTAATTGCGAAAGCTTGCAAGAACTGGAAGTAATTAACGAACTGGCCGTTAAACAAAACAAAATTGCATCCATTGCTTTGCGTATTAATCCGAATGTAGATGCCCATACTCATAAATATATTACCACCGGATTAGAGGAAAATAAATTCGGTATTAATCCTTATGAATTTGAAACAGTAATTGAAAAATTAAAAACATTATCTCATCTTAAGTTTATCGGATTACATTTTCATATTGGTTCTCAGATTACTGATTTATCTCCATATAAAAAATTATGTACTCGTGTTAATGAAATTAATACGTTCTTTTTAAATAAAGGATATGATTTACCAATTATAAATGTTGGTGGTGGTATTGGAATAAATTATCATGAACCTGATAAAGAAGCTATTATTGATTTTGCGGCTTACTTTAGAGTGTTTAATGATTTTATTGAACTGCGAAAAAACCAGCAATTGCATTTTGAATTGGGCAGGGCTATTGTTGCGCAATGCGGTAACTTAATCAGTAAAGTTCTTTATATCAAAAACGGCATCAATACTAACTTCGCCATTTTGGATGCCGGAATGACTGAATTAATAAGGCCTGCTCTTTATCAGGCTTATCATAAAATAGAAAATATTTCTTCTGCTTCAACTTCTATCATCAAATACGATGTGGTTGGTCCTATTTGCGAAAGCAGCGATTGTTTTGGAAAAGCAGTAGAATTACCGGAAACAAAACGCGGTGACATTATTGCCATCAGAAGCGCCGGCGCATACGGTGAAGTAATGGCAAGCAAATACAATTTACGCGATGATGTAAAAAGTTATTTTAGTGAATGAAAATAAAACTTCTCGACTTCGCTCGAAGTGACATGTCCGTTCGAGCGAAGTCGAAAACAAAAAATTAAGTTTTCTGTTTTTTCTTCTTAGCAGCAGGAAACAAAATATTATTTAAAATTAATCTGTACCCGGGAGAATTTGGATGCAAACTTAAATCTGTTGGCGGATCCTCTACTCTATGTTGATAATCTTCAGGATCGTGTCCACCATAAAATGTCCAGGTTCCTTTACCATGATCTCCGTGTATATAACGAGCTTCATTATAGGCCTTTGCTTCTCCTAAAATTAAAATATTTTTTTTGATATAGGTTTTAGTAAATGCTGTCGTCTGTCCATAAAAACCCTTAATGGTTTGTGTATGATTTTGACAAAGCATAGTTGGAACAGGATCCCATTTTGCTGAAAAATCAAATAAGGTAAATACATCATTATCCTTTGTTATACCATATTGCATCCTTGGAGTAGTTGCATCAATCGTTGAAAATTCATATTCATAAGGATTTGTACTTAACTGGTATTTTTCGAAGGCATACCCTTTAGCATAATCAATTTTTTTATTCATTCCAGGATCAGCAGGATCATGATCGAACATTGATTCGCAAATATCAATTCCTTCTGAGGCTAAAGCTATATCATAACTATCCGTTGCACTACACATAGCAAATAAAAATCCGCCGGTAAACACATAATCATTTATTTTTTTTGCAACTGCTAATTTTAATTGAGATACTTTTGCGAAACCTAGTTTTTTTGCAGTTGCCTCATTATCTTTCACTTCATTTTGGTACCAAGCCGTTTGATGATATCCTGCATAAAATCTACCATACTGACCTGTAAAATCTTCATGATGCAAATGCAACCAATCGTAATCTTTTAACTTATCTCCAATCACTTCTTCATCATAAACCACATCGTAAGGAATTTCGGCATACTTTAAAACCAAAGTAACGGCATCATCCCAAGGCTGCTTGATTTTAGGAGAATATACAGCAATTTTTGGGGCTTTTTCTAATTTCACAGCATCCTGATTAACTTCCGGATTTGCAATTTCAGCCAAAATTCCATTTGCCTGCGCATCTGAAATAATTTCATAGCTAATGCCCCTAATGGTACATTCTGTAATTACCGGCTTTGAATTTGGAATTAAAAAACTCCCTCCACGGTAATTGGTTAACCATTGAATTTCAAGCTCACCTTTTAAACTCCAGTAAGCAATACCGTATGCCTTTAGATGATTTTTTTGAGTATCATCCATGGGAATTAGGATATAACTACTAAAACCTTTAATAGTTAATAATACAAATAATAGTATCAGAAATAATTTTTTCATCACAGAACTAAGGTAAGAAATCATTCATTTGATTCTAGTTAATAGCTGTTAAATTATTAACCATGATAAACTCTAGAAAAAATAATTAATCCATTGCTTATTTGTAATACTTCGCCAACAGATAAATCCTCATCACCTTTTACGTGACGAATGTATTCCATAAATACTTGTTCTTCATCTGCTGTTAACTTGATTACTTCATATTGTAAACTGGGCAATCTATCAAAGGCATCCTGCCACCAATCTCTTAAAGCTGATTTTCCTTTAATTAATCCTTGTGTTTCTGGTTTTCGGACTTTTAATTTCGGACTAAAATGTTGGGCATTATCATCATATAAGGACAATAATTTTTCTAAATCATGTGCGTTAAAGGCTTCAAACCATTTTAAAGCCATTTGTTTATTGTTTTGTGCTGACATCTTATAAATTATAATACCCAAATGTAATTATTAATTTAAACCTCTTTATATTTAAGGTGTTTAAATATTATGGGATACAAAAGTTTAAAAGACTGTTTAGATGATTTGGAAAAAAACAATCATCTTATAAGAATCAAAGAAGAAGTTAATCCTGATTTGGAAATGGCTGCTATTCATTTACGTGTTCATGAAATGGGTG
>JAEUTR010000568.1 GCA_016787365.1 Bacteroidia bacterium | reverse complement strand
AAACACAAATGGTTTTACGTAATAATCTGCATAAATTTGCTCCAGATATTCTGTTGCTTCTCTTACACTAAGACCCGCTAGTTTTACCCGACCAATTAAAGGAAGTTTACATGTGCCGTCTCTATTTACAACATAATCTAATTCAATATATCTTTGAATCTGATTTGCAGAAGCTAAATCAACTATTTTAAAACCGTCATTAGAGAATATACGAACATTAACAAGATCGTTTGCATCAATTTTATAATCCTGTTTAGATAAAGAATCTACAATTTTATCATAGGTGTATCCTTTCGGAGTTTTTAACATTAAATTTGAACGAAATAACTTACAAGAAGTAAAGGAAAGAATAAGAGATAAAAAAAGTAAATATTTAAGAAAACGCATAGGTATATATTGGTTTACAAAGTTAAAATTTATCTGCTAATATCAAAAATCATGCTCTTTTTATTAATTGCTCATATAAATTACTCATATCGTCAATTAGGCGAGTATAACTATACTTTTTGATAGCCCATTCTTCTCCTTTTACTGCTGAAACAGATAAATTATGAGAATTTTGACATGTTTTCAGAAGATTTTGAAAAAATAAGTTTTTGTCTGTTATTTCTGATAATAAACCACATTCGGGGTGTAAAACATCTTCAATTCCGCCAACATTTGTTGAAACTACATACTTACCAGCTGCCTGAGCCTCAATAATACTTACCGGAGTCCCTTCATTTAAGGAAGTTAAAGTTACAATATCTAACCCATGTAAAGCCCATTCTACATTGGTAATCCAAGAGGTGAAAATGACATTAACCTCATCTGTTGGATTATTAGACCAAGATACATTAAATGTTTTACACGTTTCTGCTATTATTTCTCTAGTATCACCATCACCGATAATAAACGCTTTAAAATTGCTAATCCCATTTTGCTTTAGGTATGCAATAGATTCTATAAAAAGGCCATGATTTTTTATCGGCGCTAATCTTCCAATAATGCCAATGGCTAATTGATTATCTTTTAGGCTATATTTCCATCTGAATTCTTTTCTGTTTTGCTCCTTATTTTGAGTGAATTTTTTTAGATCAAAACCTAGAGGAATAACATGAACTTTATCTTTTGGCGCAATATGAAATATATCGGATAATTCGTGTTTCTGTTTATTACTAATGGCAATAATAGCTGTAGAATGTTTAGCTAAATAACGTTCTATAATTTTATAGACTCCGGTTTTTAATTTTCCGAAATAGGAATGAAATACATGTCCGTGAAAGGTATGAATAATAATTGGTACATTACAGCTAATAGCTGCTAAACGACCTATCGCGCCAGCTTTTGATGCATGTGTATGAACAATATCAGGTTTAAATTCTTTAATGATTTTTTTAATTTCTTTATAGGCTTTATAATCAGATTTAAGATTAATTTCGCGTTGAAATTCATGTAAAACTCTTGGTTTTAAACCCATGCCTTCAGGAATATATAAAGAACTATCTTCTCCTTCTTCTTCAGGTCCACCTACCAAAAGAGTTTCGTAATCTGGCTCTAAATATTTAGATAAAAAGCTGACATTATAAGTGATGCCACCAATGTTGAAGCGATTAATTATACGTAAGACTTTAGGCACGGTATTAGTTTAGAGTTAGTTCTGTAGAAAGTTGTTTAAAGTCAATACCATCAAAATTACCTGAACTCATCATCAAAAGTACATGATTTTTTAATGATTTAGATTTAAGATACGTTACTAATGTGTTACTATCTGTAAATACTTTTAAATCTTTACGATTAAAATAGGCAAGCACTTGTTCTTCTGTAATTGGTTTTAATTTTTTATGAGCAATAGTATGAGGATTAAAGTATACAATAGCTTCATCGGCATCATTCATAGCGCCATCATATTCTGCTAAAAAAGTTTCGTTTAAACTACTAAATGTATGGAGTTCCATGCACGCTAAAATTTTACGATTTGTAAATTGTTGCTTTGTAGCCTGAGTAGTTGCCTTAAGTTTGGATGGAGAATGTGCAAAGTCTTTATAAAAAGAAAAATTATCCGTTTTGAATACTAACTCTAATCTTTTAGCAGCGCCTTTAAAAGATTGAATAGCCTCATAAAATTGCGAATCCGTTAGGCCCAATTTGTTACATACTAAATGAGCACCATTTAGGTTCATAAGATTATGATTGCCAAATATTTGTAAAGAAATTTCTTGGTTATTATCTAATAAAACAGTTATTCCATTTTCAATTCGGTGTTTAGGAATAGAGTAGGGTATTTTGGTAATATTATTTGTGTTGCCTGAATTCGCAGCCACTTTTTGTAGATCCTTATCTTC
>JAEUTR010000531.1 GCA_016787365.1 Bacteroidia bacterium | reverse complement strand
TTGCCCGTTATTATAAAAGACCTCAGTCAAATGGAATTTCCCAGATGGCGCTCAGTCTTAATTCGCATTATGGATTTGAGAACGGCCGCGATAAGGGAGATAGTATTAGCCCCAAAGATCATTTTATGTATGGCACTTCTCTCTGTAACAGAATCTGGTTTTCAAAAAACAAATTCGCGGTAACCCTCCGCGCGGATATAGTTTCCAATGGAGGCGCTTACCTTGCTTTTTCGCCCTCGCCCGTGGCACCGAATGCATTTACCGATGAGCTGGCACAAAACCCATCCAAACCTTTAAACATTCAGCAGGGAACCATCACATTTGATTACATGCCCAATGAGTACACAACCTTCAGACTAGAGTACGGTTACCGCCAGGCGAACATGCCCTATTTTGCAGGGCACGGAGGTACAACATCACCTTCTGGCTGGACAAACGGCCCCAGCACAACAATTCCCTGGAGACCAGATCTTCAAAAGTCAGATAGCCGCATTACGGCCGTTATAAATTTTAGGTTTTAAATGGCGGAGGATTCAAATGACGAAGCCGGCAATTGTCAACGTAAAGAATCAACGCTCAAATTACATGGTAGTTGTAGCCTTCACATTACTTCCACTTGTATTTATGATGTTCTACACCATTTTAGATAGCTATATCACGGCGTTGATCCTGACTTTTTCCATTTATCTTCTTTTCTCCATCTTCTTGTTCGGTTGGCTGAAAAAACAACAAGATCTGTACGACATTATCGCAGACGAAAAAACACTCTACATAAAAAAACATGGAACCTTTACCTGGGATCAAATCTCCGGTTTCGACACATTTAAAGAAATTCCGTTGCTGCAAAAAACACCTTCAAGATATTTACGCATTTATCTTAAAGACGGAACTCAAATAAAATTAAACACCGATTATTTTGATATCGAATACAAAGAGCTGGAGAGGAACTTGCGAACTTTGAAGAATTCACATAGCTAGGCAAAATCCGATTCACTTACGCTTATCTTGCTATTTTTACAAGATTGGCGTAGTTTTATGGCGGGTATAAGGTAGTTACCACCAATTTTATGGACACCAAATTTTTTACATTTCATAAGACAAAATGTTTATAACATTAAAAATAATTAACGTCTTAAGACTATTTCTAAACGTTTTGACCTGCTACTTGTTTTTCGACTACTTCAAAATGCAAGGTAGTTCCACGGCTGACGAAACACCTATTTTTGCGGGACTTATTTTATTATTAATTCCAACAATAATATTATGGACCATCGAATTATTAATATTTTCTCGTTTTCATAGACAAAAGAAAAATTACTATTTAAGTATTCTATCAAACTCACACTTTATTTCGTTGTTCTTTCTTGGCTATATTATTGCAGGTTTTTTCCAGTTACTAGGGGTCTCGGTGACAGGAACAGGTCTGATGATATTGAATCTCTGCTTTTTTATCGTCGCAACAGTATCAAACATTTACATGCTTATTTTCATAAAAAGGACAACCTTACAAATTAACAAAAAGGACGCCCTATCTTGACCGAAATAAAAAACAACTGGTGGTAACAGCAAACTGGCGCCACCGCGGACAAGAGACAGCATCGCGTAAGCAAAAGCAATTTAACTTGGTGCCTTCGGCGTGAGATTGTTTTGCTTTTGCGTAAAATATTTTAACTTCACGGTAGACGCGCGAACATTTTAGCACCGGCGGCATCGGAAGACTGCGGCGGCGCCAGTTCGCAATCCGTTATAGCGCATTGCCGCGGACATCTCCAATGACAATTTTACGGCAGACAAAAGAACTTTCGTTCTCAAAAACTTCTGGCATTCCGGTCGACAGCATTTCGGTGGACTCTCTATCATTAACAAATTTTTCCCAGGATAATTTTAATTTTTTACCGACGCTATAACACACAAGCTCGCTCAAATGCCTACAAGGCATTTGCCGTATGCCGGGACGCGGCACATATTGGCTATCGTAATTGCAGCACATTTGTTTGGCCCCGGAGAACATTTGGTAAAGCCAAACAATTAAGCTGCAATGTCCGCGCTCAAACAAATTGGCTGCTCGTCGACGGGCGAGCGTGTTTGCGCGTGCCTGACCGGCCATAAAGCGGGCCTGCGGCAGCATGGCGGACAGGTTTTTGTTCGTTGACAACGGTAATGGTTAATTTATTCTTTTGTTGTTTTATCTTAACGGTCTGACCTCTTTTAAAGCCAAGACTTTCAAGCCATTTGTCTTCGAGACGAATTTCAGGAATTTTGGTTTCATCGAATTTTCTGGTACGGTATTTTGTGTGAATTTTGAGTTTTCTGATAGAAGTCATAAAAAGAGTTTGTTTAGAAATTCTATACAAATGTACAGATTAGGTTTCAAAATTCTATCAAAGTGTACAGAATTTACGAACATTTTGCATATTTATAAATACTAAGTATAAGAAAATCTGAATCAATGACTAAACTAGGGAAGTATCTTGCAAAGAAATCAGTTAATAAATCCGAAGTCTCAAGAAAAACTGGAATTAGTAAAGCACGTATTAGCGAATTAACCTTAAATACATCGACAAAATTGAGAGCTGATGAATTATACCTTATTGCTTTGGCTATAACAGTTGATCCTTGCGAAATTTTAAAAGAGGTTTGTGGTCACTTAAAACTTGAAAAACAATCATAAGTTTTGAGACTCATACAAAAGATTATATTGATCTTGTTTAGTGTCAATATTTTTTGAACATACTACAATTTATAGCAAAAGCATCCTTTAATACATAGTACCTTAGTGAGGGCGAAAAATATGGGTAAGACTAAAATAAAGAATTCAAATTTATATCAAGCATTTAGAACTTTAGGCTTCGATATTCATGACGATTCTTTGTACTTGACTAACATAAAAAAAGAACTACCAGATCCACAAATTGAATTTCATTTAGAAAAAGCTAGAGACTTTAAATCTGCTGCTGTTTATTTAAGAAAACAACTTAATGGCAGTTACAAACCTCAAGCTTATCTATTCGATTTTACCAGTCAAGACTTTAGTAAAGAAAATCAAGTTGAACTTACAGAAATACAGAAAAAAATATGGAGTAGTGGTGAAGCGCCTTTGGCATGTATTTTTTATCGTACAGAAATTAAAATTTTAGATTGCACAACGCATATAAATGATAACTATACGCCAGTCCACTTAATTCATCATTTAGAAATTGCAGGTAAAGTACACGCCCTTTATAATGAGCAATTTGCTGTTAAACTTAAAAGCGGACTCTTTTGGGAACAAGAAGAATTAAAAAGCAAGTTCAAATTCCAAAACTCTTCTTATGATAAATTGATAGAAAACATAAGAATTATTATCAATAAGTTAAAGGAAACTTATAAAGGTGCTTCTACTGATCTTCTTAATAAAATAATTGTTCAATCTATCCTTGTAAAATATTTAGAAGAAAGGATTGACGATGATGGAAACAAACTCCTATCAGATAAGTACTTTAAAAAATACGATAAGGCCAGTACTTTCATTGATGTTTTAAAAAAAGGAAAATTTGTTGATTTATTGGAGGATCTAAACGATCCAAAGAAAGGATTCAATGGTAATATTTTCCAATGGAATAATGACGAACAAAAAAAACTGCAAAAATTGAATTTGTCTGTTCTGGCAAATTTATTGGATACTAGTAAAACGTCAATAGATTCTGAACAATTGGAATTAGATTTTCCCAATTGGCGATATTTTGAATTTAAATACATCCCCGTAGAGTTAATTAGTCGTTTGTATGAAGAGTTTTTAGGAGAAGATAAAAAGGATAAAGGACTGTTTTACACTCCATCACATCTTACAAAATTACTAATTGACGAGTCGCTACCTTTAAAAACATATAAAAATATTGATTTAGAAAATTTCCATATTATTGACCCTGCTTGTGGTTCGGGAATTTTTTTAGTTATAGCATTTAAGCGGTTAGTCCAAATTTGGCGCTTGCAAAATAAGATGAATTTGCCTGAGCTGTCAGATTTAAAGAAAATATTAAGAAATATTTATGGGGTGGATAAAGAAGAGCAGGCAGTACATCTTGCATCATTTAGTTTATGTTTAGCGTTATGCAATGAACTAAATCCAATTGAGATTATTAATAAGCTTAAATTTGATGACCTTAGAGAAACTAACTTAATTAATTCTGATTTTTTCTCCTGCTCACAAATTAAAGGTAAAAAGTTCGATTTAATTATTGGAAATCCGCCATTTAATCGTGGCGCAATAAAAAGTTATTCTCAATTTTGGGAGTTTGAAGATCAGAAAATTAATATCCCCCAGGGTCAAATCGCTTTAAAGTTTTTGTCGGAGTCTTTGTCTTATTTAAAAGATAAAGGCTTATTATGTTTAATAATCAAGTCTTCCGGACTTCTTTATAATAGCTCATCTGAAAGCTATAAAAGAGCGCTATTTTCTCACTATAATGTTATTCAACTTTTAGATTTTACAGCACTCGCAAGAAATAAATCATTATGGGATAATGGCGCAGATGTAGCTTCCGCTGCAATTTTCTTACGGAATGAAAAACCTAACTTTAAAAACAACATACTTCATTTAACATTTAGAAGAACAAAAGCTACTAAAGAACGTATCGTTTTTGAAGTAGACGATTATGATTTACATTTTGTTGGTAGACAAAAAGCTATTGACAATGAGTTTATTTGGAAAAATAATTTATTGGGAGGAGGAAGAATTCAAAACCTTGTAGAAAAATTTCACTCGATAAAGTCATTTGATAATTAT